>JADFXF010000059.1 GCA_015233685.1 Nitrospirota bacterium
TTAGTCTGTCATTCCGGCTTGTCCGGAATCTGTCTCAGCACATCCTCAAGCCAAATACGATTCCGGACAAGCCGGAATGACGACAAGACAAGAAGGGTGATGACAATTTTTTGTTGCGGAGTGAGATAAAATATATTATTGTAGGTATGATTTAGAAATGGAATGATATATGGCGGATTAGCCACAATTGCCTTGAATTTCCTAAGCGGGGGATTTTTTATAAAGTCTCTTTCTTCGACAAAACAAGATTTATTATTATATATCTCGTCAGTTAACACGTCTTTATCTACGTCAGTTCCTAAATACAAAACTCCCTGTTTATCTATTTTTAAGAGTGCCTCAAAAAAAGCGCCCCGTCCCGCGGCAGGATCAAAAACTAAATCAGTATCTTCTGCAACATAAGCCACCATAGCCTCCGCAACCCAGCCCGGCGTCCAAAACTGTCCTTTGTCCCGAAGGATTTCTCTTTCGTTCCAATTCAAACGGATGCAATTTGCCTCCTCCACAATACCCACGTTAAAGATGTTATCACAACAAAGGTTTTTAGCGCAATCAAATCTACCTTGCTGTGCTTAACGAATACTCGCGCCAGAGGCGCTCTTTTTCTATCCCGTTGTCTATAAAATCCCACGGCAGCGGCTCATCGTACGGCTTGTCACGAAAAATATATTCCGACGGGTCTATTGAGTGCAGCTCGCAGGCCTTCTTCCAGTTCAGGCCGTCTGCTATGGATTCGATAACCGGAGAGAGCCGCCTGTCACCCATTGCCAATAACCCCTCGGTGTAGGCATATCTAAGCTGGTCGTGTATGACCTTTACATTTTCTTTTTTGAGGCCGTCTTTTAGTTGCTTTAACCGCATCATGATGACCACCGACGCCTCCATTGGATGCCACTGAAAGGGCGTGAATGGCTTAGGCACAAACGCACTCACACTCAACACTATCCGGCCAGCCTTCGACAGTCCCCTGATTTCCTTTACCAGCGCTATCATCTCCTTTATGTCCTCGTCTGTTTCAGTTGGAAGCCCTATCATAAAATATAATCTCAGCATCGCTATCCCACGCATCAGCACAAGGCGCGACGTCTCAATTATATCCTCATACGTTATCTTTTTATTTATCACCGCCCTCAGTCTCTTTGAGCCGGCCTCCGGGGCAATTGACAGGCTTTTCTTTGTCTTTATCAGTGCCGTTATCTCCGCGGCCTTCCTGCTTGCCCTCAGAGATGATATAGAAAACTCCACACCCTCAATACACAATAACTGCCCAATGTGGGGATAGTCAGTCAGCGACGCCCCTATGATGCCTACCTTCGCCGCCGTACAAAGCCCCTTGACGCGCTCTATCTCCTGCCGCATGATCGGCAGCGGCCTTGTCCTCGGCACGCCGTATATCCCGCTCATAGCGCAAAAACGGCACCTCCACGGGCAGCCCCTCATCGCCTCAATAAGGTACATGGACGAAAACTCAGTATGCGGCGTTATCAACTGCTGGCCTATCAAGGGCGCGTCCATGTCTTTCAGAAAACGCCTCTTTACGCGGCAATTTACATCACGGCCTGACGGTATATAAAACCCCTCCGCGCCTTTTAATGCCTCAAGGAGTTTTGACCTGCCGTCAGACTTATTACAGGTGTCTATAAACTCGTCAAGGACGGCCTCGGCCTCCCCCACCACCACGACATCAAAAAAATCCGCAAGCGGCTCCGGATTCATAAAGGCGCACGGCCCGCCCATTATCAGCAGTGGATAGCGCACCCCTCTGTCCCTCGCATAGGGCGGTATGCCAGATGCCCTCAGGATTTTCACCACGTTTGGGAAGTCGTTCTCATATGATATGGAAAAGGCTATTATGTCAAACTCTGAAGGCATTTTTTTGGATTCCATCGTGTAAATTCGCTCATGGCCGCCTGACTCTGGTAAGAACGCGCGTTCACAGACAACATCCTCCCTGGCGTTGAGCATACCATAGACAAGCCGAAACCCCAGGCTGGACATTCCAGTCCTGTAAGTGTTGGGATAGACTAGACATACGCGGGTCTTGCCGCCGTGGTCTTTATAGACCGTGCCTGTCTCTTTATCAAGCAGGGATTGCCGTGTCAGGAACTGCCGTGTTGCGGGCTGCCGTTGGGTTTTTTTTGTTGTCTTCATTGAAATGCCAGGCTCATCCCATCTTCAGGAGGAGGGGAGGCAGAGGACATTATTGGGGGGTAGTCCTCTGCCCTTCCGTGTGGAGAGCTTTATCTACTCTGGTTTCTTCTGTTTTCTTATAAACGTTGGGATGTCCATATCATCTTCGTAGTTGGCTATTAGCTCAGTCGTCGGGATTTTGTCCTCTTTGGAGAAATCAAAGAGGGATTTCGATAGTATCCTGTCTGAACCCCTTGAGAAGTTGCGTTCTCGTTCCTGGCCTTTCCATGTCTTCATCTCTGGTATCGTTATCTTGGCCTCTTTCTTTTCCTCAAATCCAGTTGCTATTACCGTAACTTTTACCTCACCATCCAGTGAGGGATCTATGACGGCACCAAAAATGATGTCCGCGTCGTCGTGGGCCGAATCAAAGACCAGCTCAGAGGCACCCTGCACAGCGTCAAGCGTAAGGTCAGGGCCTCCGGTTATGTTAATTAGTATGCCTCTGGCACCGTCAATAGATGTCTCTTCAAGCAGCGGGTTGGATATCGCCTTTTTTGCCGCGTCTATGTGGCCCTGTTCGCCTTTGCCTTTTCCAATTCCCATTACCGCCTTGCCAGAGTACTGCATTATCGTCTTTACGTCGGCAAAGTCAAGGTTAATAAGTCCGGGCAGCAGAATGAGGTCGGTTATGCCCTGCACGGCGTCTTTTAACACGTCATTGGCCACCTCAAAGGACTTAATCAGGGGTGTACCCTTTTCCACTACCAGTGATATCTTGTCATTGGGGATTACTATTGTGGTATCTACGAACTGGTTTAGTTCCTTTATTCCGAGGGTCGCGTTACTCAGACGCTTTCTGCCCTCGTAAAAAAACGGCTTTGTCACTACCGCCACAGTCAGTGCCCCAAGGCTCCGTGCAATCTCCGCTATTATAGGGGCAGCGCCCGTACCTGTGCCGCCACCCATTCCGGCGGTTATAAAGACCATATCCGCCCCTTCCAGCATTTCCTTTATCCTCTCGCTGTCTTCAAGGGCTGCCTCTCTTCCTACCTGAGGATTTGACCCCGCGCCAAGTCCTCTCGTTATCTTTGTGCCTATTTGTAATTTTAGCTCGGCGTTTGACGAATTCAATACCTGTAAGTCAGTATTTACCGCAATAAACTCCACGTTTTTCAACACCGCGGCTATCATATTGTTAATCGCGTTACCACCCGCCCCGCCTACGCCCACTACCTTAATGTTGGCCTTTCCATCATTTGACTCCACTAGTTCAAACATACCGTCCCTCCTTACTTTTTAATTTATCTGTTAAAAAACTTTCCTACCAGACCCTTAAACCACTTCGACATCGAATACTGCCCGGTCGTAAATGCGTCCATTGAGCCACTGTCGTACAACCTCTTCCTCGTGTATGAGAGAAAACCCACTGCCGTTGCATTCATAGGCCCGCGAATCTTGTCGCCTATCCCCTGCCACTCACATGTGCCAACTCTCACGGGCAAATCCAGCACACTGGAAATCAATCCCTCAAGTCCCTTCAGTTGTGCCACTCCACCTGTCAACACCACCGACCAGGGCTGCCAGCTAAAGCCGGGAACGCCCAGTATCGCTTCCTTTATCATGCCCGTAAGCTCTTCACTCCTTGCCTTTATTATCTCTGTTATAAATGATTTCGATATCCGCCTCTCTTCCATGTTTGCGGTAACGGTTATCTCCTCGCCGAAGTATTCGTCGGGGAATGTCGCCATGCCATACGCCTTTTTCAATCTCTCCGCCTCATACACCGGAAGCCTGAGCCCTACGGCAATGTCATTGGTAAACTGGTTGCCGCCTATGTCTATTACCGCCGCACCCATAAACGCGCCATTCTTAAAGAGCGCTATATCAGTAGTGCCCCCTCCGATGTCTATCAGAATTGCCCCATAGGCCTTTTCGTCTTCCCTCAGTACCGCCGCAGCCGACGCCAGTGGATTGAACACTACATCAGCAACCTTCAGGCCGGCCATCTCACAGCATTTGACCACATTGTGTATCGAATTAGAGGCCCCTACCACTACCTGCACGTTTGCCTCAAGCCTCACGCCGCTCATCCCTACGGGGTTATATATCTGCCCTTCGCCATCCACTACATACTCTACGGGGATCATGTGCATGATCTCCTTGTCCAAAGGCACATATACCGTCCCGGCGGTCTCCATTACCTTGTCAATATCCCGCTGTGTCACAACATCCGTTGTCAACACTACCGCGCCCGTACTCTTAAAACTCTTCATGTGTACGTCGGAAAGCCCCGTGCAGACCTCCTTTACCTCCACACCGGAGACCACCTGCGCCTTGTTCACGGCCTCTCTTATAGCCGCGGAGGCACTCTCAAGGTCAACCATAACACCCTTTCTCACACCCGCGGACACGGTCATACCCACACCGGCTACCTCCGTTGAGGTCTCAGTTACCCTGGCCACAATAGCCGTAACCTTCGACGTTCCTATGTCAAGCCCGGTTATATAGCTTCCTTCACCCATTTCATATCCTTCTTTAACGGCTTCAGTATCAGTCTGTTTGAAAACCTTAAATCTATATACTCTATGGCCAGATTCCTGTTTGCTATCTCATCTTTCAGCGAAAAATAACTCGACAGTTTCTTCTCGTAATCACCAAAACCCATCAGTATCAGCAAACCGTTTAATGTCAACGATATGTCCTCCGGCCTCATACCCGTTATCTCTATCGCCTTACCACTGAGGGCGCTTGTCTTATTTATAACATTTACCAGCCTTACCGCCTCCGCATACGCCCTCTTGTACTGCTCTTCCATGTTTATTACCGGCATTCCGGCCAACGGTTTTTCTATGCTGTCAAGTTTTACTCCGGAGTCGTCTATCAAATACATCGCGTGTCCATCATTTAACACCGCCGCAGGTGCCTTCTCCGTAATCTTCACCAGTATTGACGACGGCAGCTCCTTTCTTATATATGACGTCTTTATCCACGGCGACGACTCCAGCCGCCTCGCAAGTATCTGCGCATTTATTGATAGTATGCTTTTTCCCTTTACGTCCATAAGCTCGAATATGTCGCTGTCTTTTAAGTGGATGTTTCCCTCCACTCCATATTTGTCCACTTTGAATAGATCAGCGCTCAACGTATAATGCCACAAAAATATCACCGCCCCCAGCACCGTCAGGGTACACGCCGCAATACCTATGCTTCTTGCGTTTATCACGTTGGGACGTTTATATGCCAGAGCCTCCTTCTTCGCTTTCATAGGGTGCCTGACGCCACCTGCATTGTCTTTCTGAGTACAGCATCGCCAAGCATCTCCTCAAGCAATTGCAGAAACGACATGCCCGCGCTCTCCGCTATCTTAGGCAGCAGCGATGTCCCGGTCATACCGGGCACTGTGTTTACCTCAAGAACATAGACTGTTTCAGCGTCCTCAGACAGTATAGTATCCACCCTCGCCGCACCCTTACAGCCTAAACAATCATATGCCTTTACGGACACCTCCCCGATCTTATCATACGTCTGTTGGCTGACGTCGGGAGGCAGGATATAGTTTGTCATACCGCTGGTATACTTGGACTTGTAATCGTAAAACTCGCCTGAGGGCCTTATCTCAACGCCCCCCAGCACCTTGCCGTTTACTATGCCTATCTGTATCTCTTTCCCCTTTATGAATTTCTCTACAATTGCCTTACTGCCATAGCTAAAGGCCTCCCTTAGTGCCCTTGCATAGTCCGCCTCGCTTTTCACTATGCTTACGCCCACGCTTGAGCCTTCCTGCGCCGGCTTTATAATCCAGGGGAATGATACCGCCGGTCTCGTTTGCCTGGACAAAGACGCTATGCTGACTTCCGCGCTGCCAAACTCAACGACCTCAAATGGTGGCACACTAAGTCCCGCCCTGGCGAATAAGTACTTGCACATCACCTTGTCCATAGCCAGCGCTGAGGCAAGCACCCCGGATCCCGTATAGGCCATCCCCATCACCTCAAGCATCCCCTGAACAGAACCGTTTTCACCCCAACCACCATGTAATGCCGTCAGCACCACATCCGGTGCCAGCGCCGTGAGCTTTATCGCAGCCTCTAAATCCGCGTCTATCAACCACACATTATACCCGTCGGCCTTCAGGGTGTTAAACACCGCCATGCCGCTCTTTAATGATATCTCCCTCTCTGACGACAGCCCACCGGCCAATACCGCAATCTTTTTCCCTCTCAGCTCTTCTTTCATGCCATGTCCCCGATTATTCTTATTTCAGGAGCCAGCCCGACATCGAACTTTGCCTGCACCATCGCCCTTACCCTCTCCATGAGGGAAAGGTAGTCGGCAGCCGTACCGCCTCCACGATTTATGAAGAAATTCGCGTGTACCGTGCTTACCTCAATCCCGCCGCATATTAAGCCCTTACACCCTGCGTGCTCTATCAACTCGCCGGCATACCCTCCGACAGGGTTTTTGAAGACACACCCCGCCGAGTGAAGGGAAATCGGCTGTGTCTGTCTCTTTTTCGTTACACACTCCTGGGCTTTCGCCGCTATGAGATCGGCGTCCCCAAAGGGCAGCCTCATATCCACACTCACAATGACCGAATTGTCCGCAATGCCAGAGCGTCTGTATGCAAATTTTAAAGAATCTGGTTGCCCATCCCCCGTTCTTAATACCTTAACCTGGCCGTCCACGCTGACAATCGTCACCGCGACAACGACATCCTTTATCTCAGCGCCAAAAGACCCGGCATTGCCGAACACAGCACCTCCCAGTGTCCCGGGAATCCCCGCAAGGCCCTCTATGCCCTGCCCTGCCTCCCTTTGGGCCGCCATCACCACCTGGGCAAGGCTGACCCCCGCCCCCGCGCGTATAAATAAACCCTTGTCTGTCGTCTGCGTCTCTATGCTCCTGAAACCCTTCGTGCTGATTACAACACCTTCAAACCCCCCGTCGCCAAACAGGACATTGCTGCCTCCGCCCAGTACCAAATACGGGACACCGCCTGTGCGCGCGCGCCTGATGAACTGCGTCAGTGAGTTCAGGCCCTCAGGCTCAAAATACACCGCCGCGCCACCGCCTATGCGAAGATAGGTGTGTTCGCTCATTGGCTCATTATATGAGACGCGCCCTGAAAGCCCCGACATCAGTCCTTCCGCCATTGTTGTTACCGCCGCGCCGCTCATCTGTCGGCACCCCTCTTTATAATATCCTCTGCCATCTTCCACACATCTCCAGCTCCAAATGTGACCAGTACGTCACCCTCCTGTACTGTCTGCCCTATTTTTGCTATGGCCGCTTCCTGACTCTCACAATACACTACGTCAACCGCGTTTTCCCTGAGCTTCTTACACAGCGCCTCAGACGATATGCCGTCTATCGGAGGTTCACCCGCCGCGTATATGTCCAGAAGAAAGAGCTTGCCCACACCACAGAAAGACGACGCAAACTTGTCCATCAAATCGCGCGTCCTCGTGTATCTGTGAGGCTGAAACGCCACTATGAGCCGGTTGGCCACATGATTTTTTATCCCGCCTATGGTTGCCTCTATCTCCGTGGGGTGATGGCCGTAATCGTCATAGACCGCTACGCCGCGCCATGTGCCTTTATACTCCATTCGCCGCTTTATGCCCGAAAATGCCTCCAAAGAGGCGGCCGTGCTTTCGATTTTCACGCCAAGCGATTCAGCGGCGGCTATTGTGGCAAGGGAATTCAATACATTATGGCTTCCCGCCAGATGAATCTCAACCTTTTTAATGAACTGGCCATTCTTACAGAGATCAAAACAAGAGAGCATAAAGCCGTAGTCAATGTTTTTGGCCGTATATTGCGCATCGCCGTCAAGTCCATATGTTATGTATCTTCTGTTGATTCTTGGAAGGATTTCCCTTATGTTGGGGTCGTCTGTACATACCACGCCAACACCGTAAAACGGCACCTTATTCAAGAAATCCACAAAGGCGCCCTTGAGTTTTTCCATAGTTGAAAAATAATCCATGTGCTCTCTGTCAATATTCGTACAGACGGCAACCGTGGGATTGAGTTTGAGGAAAGAGCCGTCACTCTCGTCTGCCTCAGCAACGAGATAATTCCCCTTGCCCACCCTTGAGTTGCTGTTGGTCTCGTTTAACTTGCCGCCAAGCACCACCGTGGGGTCAAAATATCCCGAGTCAATCAGTACGGTTGCAATCAACGACGAGGTAGTGGTCTTGCCGTGGGAGCCGGCCACGAGGACGGTGTATTTAAGCCTGCCCAGCTCGGCAAGCATCTCCGCCCGTGGGATAACGGGGATGGCACGCCTCTTCGCCTCTTCCACTTCCGGGTTATCCATGTTTACGGCGGACGTCACGACAACGACATGGGCGTTGGCGATGTTTTTGGCCTTGTGGCCAATGATGACAGTCACGCCGGAGGCCCTCAGCTTTTCCACCGTTGCGGAGTCTTTTATGTCCGAGCCTCTGACTTCGTAACCGAGGTCATTGAGCACCTGCGCTATGCCGCTCATTCCTATGCCGCCAATACCAACAAAATGGATTACTCTGTAACGGTTAAACATGTCCTATTGCACCTCTGATTTAGACAGGGGCACCGGAGCGCCCTCGCGAAAAGAAATTCTTTTGTTTTTAAGCAGCATTATAGATATGCTGGCTACCTTTTTTGCGGCGTCCGGCTTGCCAAATGTCATGCAATCACGGCTTAGCTTTGCCCTCAGGCTGCCATCGTTGTAAAGCCTCTGGATATAATCCGCAAGGGTCTCTCCGGTTAAATCCTCCTCTTTAATCATCATGGCCGCCCCGCTTACGGCAAGCCTTGAGGCGTTTACCTCCTGATGCGCGGACGCGGCGTATGGATACGGTACCAGCACCGACGGTATCCCTATGGCCGTTATCTCGGCAAGCGTAGTCGCCCCCGCCCTTGATATTATCATGTCGCACGAGGCATACGCCTCAGGCATCTTGTATATAAACGGTGCCACTGTGCCGCTCATCCCGTGGCCTAAGTACGCCGCCCTGACAAACTCGAAATCCTTCTCGCCGGTTTGATGAAGGAACTGTATCTTGTCCTTCATCTCTTTGAGATATTCAAGGCAATCCACTACTATCTTGTTCAACGACGACGCCCCCATTGACCCACCAAAGATGAATATCGTAAAGAGTCCTTCTCTTAAGGAAAACATCCTCATCCCCTCGGCCTTGTCTGCCCTGAGTATCTTCTCCCTTACGGGGTTGCCCGTCAGAATGGTCTTATCCTTTGGAAAATACGAAAGGGAATTCTCATAGGTTATACATACCTTTTTGGCGAATCTCGCCAGTATCCTGTTGGCCTGGCCTGGTACTGAGTTCTGTTCCTGCACCACCGTGGGAACGCCCAAAAGCACGGCCGCAAATACAGGAATAAACGAGGCGTATCCACCCGTGCCAATGACCACATCAGGGGCAAGCCCCCTGAGAAACGCGTATGCCTTAAAAAATGCCACAACAAACCTGTACAGGGCGATAACTTTCCTCTTCAGCGAGACCCCCACAAAGCCGTCTGTCTTTAACAGCTTTACATAGTAATTCTCACCGGGCAATATCCTTGCCTCAATACCCCTTTCCGCGCCCATAAAGATGATTTCCACATCCTTCACCTGCTTTTTTAGCTCCTCGGCAATCGCAATCCCAGGGTACAGATGCCCCCCCGTGCCCCCGCCCGCAATGACAAACGTCCTTTTTTTCATCGTTGTACCATCACTTCGCATACGTAAAAATCCTTCCTTTTCTTCGGTTAATCTTGTAATCGGCATCTCCTTCAATCACAGGCGCGTCCTGTCTGACGATTACCTCTCCTTCCGAAAGATTCAGAAGGATGCCTATGGCGGCGGAATTTAAGATCATAGACGACCCTCCATAACTTATAAACGGCAGCGGCAGTCCCTTTGTCGGCAGCAGCCCTGAGACCACCGCCATGTTTATCACCGCCTGAATCGCAATCAAAAGCGTTATCCCCGCGGCCGTATACATATAAAAGCCTCCCTTTAGTCTGCCCACTATGTAAATACCTCTGATAAAAACGACAAGAAATAACAGGACCACAACCGCGGCCCCGATAAGCCCTGTCTCCTCGCCCACGATTGCGAAGATGAAATCTGTCTTGGCCTCCGGCAGAAAAAACAGTTTTTGTGTGCTCTTGCCTATCCCCACGCCGTTTAGCCCGCCATTTCCCAGCGCCACAAACGACTGTATAAGTTGAAAACCACTCTTTTTCTCATCCGCCCACGGGTTTAAAAACACAAGTACACGTTTTAATCTGTATGGCTCCATTATCAGTTTAACAACTACGGGTATCAGCACAACCCCCAGGGATAAGATGTACTTAATCCTCACCCCCGCCATAAAAAGCAGCGTAAACGTTATTATTCCTATTATCGCCGCCGAGCCAAAATCCGGCTGTAACAAGAGCATTCCCTGCAGAATAAGCATCAGCGCAATCGGTTTAATAAACGCCTTCACACTATCAGGGACAAAAGACCCGCCAGATAAATACTTTGCCATAAACAACACCATTGACAGCTTTACCAGCTCCGACGGCTGGAACGTAATGCCAAGCACCCTTATCCACCGCCTTGCCCCGTTTACAGTAGCCCCGATACCCGGTACTTTGACCGCTAACAAAAGCAGCACTGACATTATCAACAACGGCAACGCCGCCTTCTTTAATGACTCCGCGTTGACCTTATACATCAACGCCATAAGGACAAACCCCAGGATAATTGACGCAAGGTGTTTTTTCAGATACCGCATATCTGTAAGAGACGCCGCGGCGGTGGCCTCAGTCCTTGACGGTGCCACAACAGACGTGGCGCTATAGACCATGAACACACCGACGAACATCAGACACAAGACCGACGCAAACAATATCTTGTCGAACTGTCCCCTTTCCTGCGTTATCTGATTAGTAATTTCCTGCACTTTTCCCCACCTATATTTCCCTTACTTGCCCGACTTCCATATTTCCTATTTACCCACAGTTGCCGTATCAATGGCCGTTCTGCTGCCCGGCAGGCGCAAGACCGCCTCTTTAAATACAACGCCGCGCTCCTCGAAATCCCTGAACATATCAAAACTCGCACACGCAGGCGAAAGCAACACTATGTCTCCATATCGCGCTATCTTCTGTGACACCGCAACGGCCTCCTGCATTGATGAGGCCATGTGGACTTCTGTTACACCGGCCACGGCGTCCTTAATCTTCCCCGCCGCCTCGCCTATTAGTACCACCGCCCTGACCTTTTCTCTTATCAAATCCCTCAGCGGGGAGAAATCCCCCGCCTTGTCCCTGCCACCGGCTATCAACACCACGGATTCCTCAAAACCCTCAAGGGACTTCACCACAGACCATATGTTCGTCCCCTTGGAGTCGTTAAAATACTTCACGCCCTCAACCTCTTCCACAAATTCAAGCCTGTGTTCAAGCCCCTTAAACGTCGTCAGCGTGGCGTATATGTCAGCAACAGAACAACCGCTCACAAGCGCCATCAGCGACGCCGCCATAGCGTTTTCTATATTGTGCAGCCCCTTAATCCTGAAATTATTCGTGTGAAACACAGGCATCTCATGCACAACAAGCTCAGGGCAAAGCACCTCAAGCTCCGGGATATTAAACGTTATTATGCCCTTTGAGTAGTACGCCCCCCTTACCTGCCTCTTCCTGCTGAAGTAGAGAATCTCCGGCCCCATCGGTTTTACCTTCGCGGCGATTTTCGGCGTGAGCGGGTCGTCGGCGTTGAGGACGAGGAAATTCATCTGGTCCTGGTTCTGAAAGATCCTGCACTTTGCGTCAAGGTAAGCGTCCATCGTGATGTGCCTGTCGAGATGGTCGGGGGTTACGTTTAGTATGGCCGCCACCTTGGGCTTAAACTTCTCGGCGGATTCAAGTTGAAAACTCGACACCTCAGTGACAATATAATCAGGGCTTACGAACTCGCGGGGACGCTCAAAATCCTTCACCAGCTTGCTTATCTCCTCAGTGAGTGCCTTGCCGATGTTGCCACCGATGATGGCGTTAAAACCGCTGTGTATCAGTATTTCGTACAGGAGTGTTGTCGTCGTTGACTTGCCGTTTGTACCGGTAATCGCCATGAATCCGGCGGCACCGGTTTTTCTCAGCTCTTCAAGCACCTGATATGCCAGCTCCAGCTCTCCCACTATGCGAATCCCCTTTTGGCGCGCCCTGTCAAATATCTGAATTGTGGGCGGCACTCCGGGGCTTGCCACCACCGCGTCTGCCGCGTCTATAATCTCTTCGTTGTGTTTTCCTAATTTAACTATTACAGAAGGGTCAAGTTTGCTGATGTACTGAGACAGCTCATCCGGGCCTTTTACGTCCATGACCGTTACTGTTGCCCCAAGCCTCACAAGGAGATTTGCCGCCCCTACGCCGCTCCTTGCCAGCCCCACTACCACCACGTGTTTGCCCTTGTAATTTTTATACATTTCCATTGTCATCCACCTATGATTTCTTTATAAAAACGATTGTCTGCCATGTCAATGGCATTGGGGATGGGTCTGCGGTTACAGGCCTGTGCCATTGATTTTTTCGATCTCTTTTTTCCTTTCGATTTTTTTGCCATCGTATCCTGTCCGCTATAGCCGACGTCTTCCATAGCAGCCACATCGAGGGCGGCTATGGTCTCAACACGGCTGTCTCTGCCAGACTTGCGTTTCTTTGATTTGTGTTTTTTCCCTTTGACGTGGTGGGCAGGCCTTGTGGCAGGCCGGACTTTTTCATTGGCTATGCTGCTGTAGTAGATGATTGGCCTTGCGTGTGACTCCGAGATGTTATAACCCTTAGACAGTACAAACTTCGCGTCGCGCCAAAGGTCTGACCTTCTGCCGTCGCCCAGCAGGGCCGCCACCAGCATGTTCTCCCCCTTTTCAGCCGCAAACGCCAGACAGTGCCTTGCCGCGTTGGTAAAACCCGTCTTGCCTCCTACGAGGTCGCCGTCGCTCCACAAGAGCTTGTTCGTGTTAGACAGGACGAATGCCCTTCCGTCTATGGAGTCAACCGTTTTTGTCTTTGTGTTTATAGTCTCTTTTATCAGGGAATAGTCGAGGGATTTCTTCATTATTGTTGCCAAATC
>JADFXF010000005.1 GCA_015233685.1 Nitrospirota bacterium
GAGAACTTGCCGCGTTTGCGCAGTTTGGCTCTGATCTGGATAAGTCCACGTTGGCCATGATCTCACGCGGCAAGCGCATGGTAGAGGTGCTCAAACAGTCACAGTATGTGCCAATGGCGATTGGTGAGCAGGTGCTTGTCCTGTTCACGGGAAGCGAGGGGTTTCTTGATGACCTGCCAGTTGAAAAGGTGGTGGAGTTTGAGAAGGGCCTGTTGACGTTTGCAAGGGCTAAAATGGCCAATCTCCTGAAGGAAATCACTGACAAAAAGGCCCTTGACGATGAGCTGAAGAAAAAACTGGCCGCCGCTGTAAGCGAATATAAGGCCGAGTTTGCCAAAGCGATATAGATGCCGAGCCTGAGAGACATAAGAAACCGTATCACATCGGTTAATAATACCGGCAAGATAACCAGGGCCATGCAGATGATATCTGCGGCCAAGCTGAAAAAGGCCCAAAACTCTATGCTTGCCGCCCGCCCATACTCTAATAAAATCTTCGAGATGCTCTCATATATGGCGTCGGCCGTTGACAGGGAGGCCTACCCGCTTTTGAATCTGAGGCAGAGAAAGGTCGTAGAGCTGATTGTGTTGACCTCAGACAAGGGCCTCTGCGGGGCGTTTAACACAAACGTACTGAAAGAGACAGCGAGGCTGATGAAGGAACTCAGAGGCGAGGGGATTCAATTGTCCATAGTGGCCGTCGGTAAAAAGGCCAGGGACTATTTCCACCGCAACGGGGTGCCTGTCAGAAAGACATACATAGACTTCTATAAAACTGTTAAATACGAAGACGTGAGGGAAATTGCCACTGAGGTAATTGACAGCTATGGCAATGAATCAATAGACGAGCTTATCATAGTGTATAATGAGTTCAAGTCGTTGATGCTGCAAACGCCTAAGAGGGCCAGGTTGCTGCCTATTGAGCCGCAGTCCGCCGGAGGCGTGGATGACGGTGTTTTGGATAAATTCATATTTGAGCCTTCAGAGGCCGAAATACTAAACGCCTTATTACCGAAATACGTGGAAAACCAGATATTCAGGGCGATATTGGAGTCTCGTGTCTCGGAGGAGGCCGCCAGAATGATAGCCATGGAAAACGCGAACAAAAGTACGAAGGAACTTCTGGAAAAACTTACGCTCCAGTACAATAAGGCCAGGCAGGCAACAATCACCGCGGAGCTGATGGACATCGTAGGCGGGGCTGAGGCACTGAGCCAATGACAGATAAAATAATACTGAATAATACTGACAGAGGAGGTCTGAATAGATGAAGACAGGGAAAGTTGCGCAGGTAATAGGAGCGGTCGTTGACGTTGCCTTTGAAGGAGATCTCCCTGCGATATTAAATGCCCTAAAAATAGAAACCCCCGGTGACCCCGCCCACAACATACCACCGATAAGGCTGACCCTTGAAACGGCGTCGCATATCGGAGACGGCATGGTGAGGACAATCGCCATGACGTCTACTGACGGCCTCGTCAGGGGTATGTCCGTAGTGGATACCGGCAAGCCTATATCTATACCCGTTGGCAATGAAACCCTTGGCAGGATAATGAATGTCATCGGCGAGCCAAGCGACAACAAAGGCCCGATAAACGCGGCTGAGCATTGGTCAATTCACAGGGAGGCCCCGTCGTTTGTTGAGCAGGAGCCTACCACACAGGTCTTTGAGACCGGCGTTAAGGTGTTCGACCTGATGATTCCCTTCGTAAGGGGCGGGAAGATTGGTATGTTTGGCGGCGCTGGAGTTGGCAAGACGGTTGTCATAATGGAGATGATAAACAATATCGCTATGGTGCACGGCGGTGTGTCTGTGTTTGCCGGCGTTGGCGAAAGGACAAGGGAAGGAAACGACCTCTACAATGAGATGTGCGACTCAGGGGTTATCAACAAGGCCGCCCTCATATACGGCCAGATGAACGAACCACCAGGCGCGAGGCTACGCGTGGCGCTGACCGCCCTCACCACATCAGAGTATTTCAGAGAGCAGGGACAGGATGTGCTCCTGTTCATAGATAATATATTCAGATTTACCCTTGCAGGGTCTGAGGTGTCGGCCCTTCTGGGAAGAATGCCCTCCGCCGTTGGCTACCAGCCAAACCTTGCCACTGACATGGGCGAGCTGCAGGAACGAATCACGACGACAAAGAAGGGTTCAATTACGTCCATGCAGGCCATCTACGTGCCTGCCGATGACCTTACAGACCCTGCCGTTGCGACGGCCTTTACACATCTTGACGCCACTGTCGTTCTGTCAAGAAAGATATCTGAACTTGGAATATACCCGGCCGTTGACCCTCTGGATTCCACATCAAGGATTCTGAACCCGTTGATAATCGGTGATGAGCACTACAACACGTCGAGAAAGGTGCAGATGGTGCTTCAGAGATACAAGGAACTGCAGGACATCATTGCCATATTGGGAATGGAGGAACTCTCAGAGGACGATAAAATAACCGTCGCGCGCGCACGTAAGGTTCAGCGTTTTCTGAGCCAGCCGTTTCATGTTGCCGAGAAATTCACCGGTATGCAGGGCAAATATGTCAAACTTGCGGACACGATAAAGGGATTTAACGCCATAGCGGATGGTAAATACGACGATATGCCGGAGCAGGCCTTCTACATGGTAGGCACAATCGAAGAGGCCGAAGAGAAGGCCGGAACGCTTGGCTGGCAGAGATAGACAAGGGGACTGATTTTGGCCGAGAAACTGACGCTTGAGATAATAACCCCCGAAGGGTTTACGTTCACAGAGACCGTGGATGAGCTGACCGCCCCGGGTACTTTGGGGGAGTTCGGGGTGTTGCCGGGTCACACTGGTTTTATTACCACATTGGACAGCGGCCCGATAACGTACAAAATCGGTAACGTGGCAAAGACAATTTCAGTAAAAGACGCCTACTGCCAGGTCAGTAACGACCACGTTTTAGTACTGGCCGACAGCGCCGAAATCAAAGAGTAGGGGTTGTCATCACATAGATAAACCGGGGCCATTGACATCCGGGCCATTAATATCAGAACCGGTGGCGTCGGGGTTGATGGCGTCCGGGCAGTCGCTGCCGGAGCTATTGGCACCCGCCGGTACGATGGAGAAACTCCACGCAGCCCTGCACTATGGGGCGGATGCCGTCTATCTGGGACTTACCGATTTCAGCCTTCGCGCAAAGGCCAAAAATTTCACCGCCGACACCCTCAAAGAGGCATTGGATGTTGTTCACAAGGCTCGTAAGAAGGCATATATAACCATTAACATATTCCCGCACAACGGCGACATCGCCCCGATTGAAAGACACATCACAGCACTCAAAGAGTTAAACCCGGATGCCGTTATAGTCTCTGACATCGGCGTATTCGATATGATAAAAACACTCACCACCGATATTCCCATACATATAAGCACACAGGCAAATATAACGAACTATCGCTCTGCCCTCACATGGCAACGCCTCGGCGCAAAGAGGCTCGTCCTTTCACGGGAACTGTCAATTGACGAAATAAGACAAATCAGGGACGCGGTCACGATAGAGCTTGAGTGCTTTGTTCACGGCTCTATATGTATATCGTATTCGGGGCGGTGTTATCTGAGCAGTTTTCTGGCAAATCGTGGGGCAAACAAGGGGTTATGCACTAATTCCTGCAGGTGGAGCTATCAGTTGATGGAGGAAAAACGCCCGGGTGAGTATATGCCAATCTATGAAGACGGCAGGGGGGCGTATATTTTAAGTCCGCGCGACCTCTGCATGGTAGAGCATCTTGATAAACTGGCCACCGCGGGTGTGGACAGCTTTAAAATCGAAGGCAGGACAAAGGGTGTAAACTACGTATCAGGCGTCACAAAGATATACAGAGAGGCGATAGACGCCCTCGCAACAGCGCCCTACAAAATAAATAACACATGGCTCAGGGAGCTTGAGATGTTCTCAAACAGGGGATTTACGACGGGCATGTGCCTTGGCAGACACCCTGACGCAGATTACAGTTATGACGAAACCCACGCGCCAGCCGATTACGTAATCGCGGGAGTCGTCAAGGCCGTTAGGGGCAGCAGCGCAACTGTGCTGCTCAAAGGCAATTTGGCCGTAGGTGACGAGGTAGTATTTCTCTCATCGGCAGCGCATAACGGCTCATTTATAATAAAGGGACTTAATAACGCCGAAGGAATTCCAATAGCCGCCGCCCGTAACGAAGACATCGTACTTATGGAAGTCCCCGAAGGCGTGAAGAAAAACGACATAGTTCGGCGGCGAGTTTGATAAAGGAACACCAACCGATACACTTACTGCAGTCAATTATTGCATCATAGAAAAGCAGTCCGCCCCAAATACTAACCGGTGTAGAAATTGCGGGATAGAAGTGTGAGCCAGAGGAGGTGGCTGCAGGACACTAAACCCCCGGGATGCTCCAATATTTCAATATCACCTGAAGTTAATTGCTATTGGCACTTAGCAACTCCGATGATTATATTCAACCAGCAAGACAATGGAGCAATCAAGGACGCCAGGAACTCACGTTTATGTTAATGAGTGAAACATGGTATTGCATAGCAGAAGAATTTATGATATTATAAAGGTGCGTGAGGTAAGACATGAAAACAAGGCATTTCGGGGATACGGCTCTTTACATAACGCCAATTACCTTTGGTGCGTGGGAGATAGGCGGTGAGCCATTTTATAAGGACATGCCGGAGGATGACTCCATAGCGTTGATACGCGAGGCTTTTGAACTTGGTATTAACTTCTTTGACACTGCTCCGGTTTACGGATTTGGTCATTCGGAGCGCGTGCTGGGAAAGGCCATAAAGAAATTCAGAGACAAGGTGGTTATCTCAACTAAATGCGGCTTGTGCTGGAAGGAAAACTCCATCGCGGCTATATATAAAGACGCATCGGGGAAATCAATTCTTGAAGAGATTGATGATTCACGCAAGAGACTGAATACTGATGTCATAGACCTGTATCTCGTCCACTGGCCTGATGACAATACCCCCATAGGGCAGACCATAGAAACGCTTGAGACTATTAAGGCACAGGGGAAGATAAAGTACTATGGCCTGTCTAATTTCTCAACCGCCCAAATCGAAGAAGCCGCCATCTATGGCAAAGTATCTGCCCTGCAATCGCCCTATAGTATGCTGAACCTTAAACTGGAGAGGTCTGAGCTACCATATTGTATAGAAAACCGCATAGGGGTTCAGGCATACTCGCCGCTTCACAGAGGTGTTCTAACAGATAAGACTATTGAAGCGTTAAGAGAATCTGGTCAACCAGCTATTAACTGGATATTAGATGCCATGACCTCAGAAAAAACTCAACAGGTCCTCAACATAAAGGAAATCTCTAAGGGCTATGGATGTTCTTTTGCGTCATTCGTAACTGCATGGACGATATCCCAGCCCGGTATAACCACCGCCATAATAGGTACAACAAAGATGCGGCATATCAAAGAGGCGGTAGATGGGACGAACTTAACCATTAACCCAGATGACACACTGGCTATCAGAAACATAATTCACGACAACCGGCAGGCATGACCTCTGACTTCGTTAAAGTTAATGCCGACGGCGGTAAGACTCAGCGGCTTTAGGCGGCTGTTATAGTATTGACACATAAGGAGGGTATAAACATGGACAGAAATAAAATCAGCAAAAACATATGGTTATTTATCCTGGCAGTCGTATTTGTGATTCCATCGCTTGTATCGGCGGCTACATGGGAGATAGACCCTGAACATACCACTATAGGGTTCTCCGTAAGACATATGATGGTATCAAATGTTAAAGGTCTATTCAGCCACTTTTCAGGTAAGGCCATCATAGACGACGCCGATATGACAAAGTCCTCGTTCTCGGCCACTATTGATACTTCATCTATTGACACCAAAATCGCAAAACGAGACACCCACCTGAAAAGCGCAGACTTCTTCGACGTGACCAAATTCCCTGACATGACCTTTGTCTCCAAAAAGGTTATACCTGAAGGAAAGGACCATATGAAGGTCATAGGTGACCTGACAATAAAAGGTACAACCAAAGAGGTCACACTCGAAGTTGACGGGCCATCAGCCGCCATGAAAGACCCGTGGGGAAATATGCGCAGAGGGGCTTCGGCAGCGGCTAAAATCAACCGTAAGGACTTTGGTCTTATATGGAACAAAGCGCTTGAGACTGGCGGAGTTTTAGTCGGCGACGAAGTAACTATAAATCTGGAAGTCGAGATGATAAAGAAGTAAAGCCCCCGGAAAACAGCTATATGAAAAAAAAGGATGCGGCATAAATGATTTAGTGTCCACTATTGACATCACAGCTCACCCTCCCGTTGCTTATCCTAAGTCTATACAAAATGTTCTTATGTCTTGTATAATAACCGCAGGGAACAGGAAATGGGATTAAAAGAAAGGCGCAAAGGACATAACGATATGAAATCCGATGCCGTTGTCATAGTTCTGTTCGTAGTTATTCTGATAGTTTTACCTGTCGGCGTCTCCTGTGGAGATACCTTTGGCGATGGCATGAGGGCATACGAACATGGCGATTTTACCGGCGCGATAGACGCCTTTGAAAAAGCGCTTGCTGGTTATAAAGAAAACCCGAAAGACCTGTCGGCAGAGGCTAATTGTCGGTTGTATCTGTCGAAGTCGTATTTATATGCCGGCCGGTTCGATAATGCCCTCGCTGTCTTAAATAAAATTCGCCCTATCATGGAAAAATCGGAAAGTGAAGGACTGAAACAGGAGATGTTAAACGTTTATGGATTGATTTATATGGCAACCGGAGATTTCAATAAGGCCAATGAGTATTACGGGAGTGCCTTGCAAATTTCCGAAAGGCAGGGGATCAGGGCCGGGATACTTAACAACCTCGGAACCCTCCATGTGCTGATAAATTCTAAAGAAAAGGCGATGGAGTACTACGAATACGGGCTTCATTTAAGCCGCAGACAGACAGATGATAAAACGCTGCACGCACAAATCCTTACAAACATAGCTGTCTTAAACATAAGCCAGAAAGAGGAATCGAAATCAGTTGAAAAATTAAAAGATGCATTGTTGATATTTCAGGGCGCTGCCAACAGCCATAAAAAAGTTGAGGGTCTTGTTAATGTGGCAAAGGCCTATATGTCTATGTCCGGCAAATCGAATATACATAATGCCCATAGCGCGCTTGACGATGCCCAAACGACGGCTGGTTTGATAGGCGACAACAAGGCCCTTCCGTATATTTATATATACAAGAGTAAACTTTACGAGGAACAAAAGGACTACAAAAGCGCCATGGTTCTACTAAAGAAATCCCTCTATGCCGCTTCAATGTCAGATGTAAGGGAATCGGGTTATATCACATACCGGCAGATGGGACGGATTTTGAGTAAAACCGGCAAGACGGACGATGCTGTGACGGCATATAGAGAGGCCGTGCGCGCAATTGAAAACGTGGGGTTGGACGCGTTTGTAAACTGCGCGCTCTGCGGTGGAAGTTTTTTTAAAACCGAAATAGAATCTATATTCTACGAACTCGCCGAGGTCTTAATCGAAAGGGCGTCAAAGGCGGGCAGCCCCGTCGAATCACAAAAAAACCTTTATGAGGCCATAGACACGATAGAACAGCTCCGGGCCGCAGAACTTAAAGATTACTTCAAAGACACCTGTATAGATATTCAAAAGGCCAAAGAGTCCCGCCTCGATACGGTTTCTAAAAATACCGCCATCCTCTATGTAGTATCTTTTCCTGAGAAGTTGTACGTCTTAGTGAGTTTCCCCTCCGGCATAAAAAAATATATGGTTGACATTGCTTCTGACGACTACACTCAGGAGGTATTAACATTTCGCAGGCTTCTCGAAAAGCGCACCACTATGCAGTTTTTAGCACACGGACAGAGGCTCTATGACATATTGATAAGGCCGGTCGAACGGGATTTTGCCCTCAATGAAACAGATACGATAGTGTATATACCTGACAGGGCATTGAGAATGATTCCCCTTGGGGCATTACATGACGGCAAGGACTTTTTGATAAGAAAATATGCCGTTGCGGGCACAGTAGGCGTATTTTTAACCGATGCCGGGGCCTTCACGCAGAAAGACTCAAGGATGCTCGTAACGGCATTGACCGAACCGAGGCAAGGCCATGTGCCTCTGCCCTTTATTTCGGACGAGGTTAAGGGAATAGGACAAGAGTACAATTCAAGTTTACTGATGAACAAGGATTTTGTACTTCCCAATCTTAAAAACGAATTTAAGGACAAACAGTACAACATGCTTCATATGGCGTCTCATGGGGAGTTTACGGGAGATGCCGCTAAGGCGTTTATTGTCACATGGGATGGTAAAATGACGATAAATGATTTGGAAACCCAAATAAAGGAGGGCCGCTACAGCGCGAAACCCATAGAGATACTGGCCTTAAGCGCGTGTGAGACTGCCGCCGGGGATGAGAAGGCCGCACTTGGGCTTGCCGGGCTGTCTGTAAAAATGGGGGTTAAAAGCACAATCGCCTCCCTTTGGAGTGTAAATGACGAGGCGACATCCATACTGTTAGTGGATTTTTACAAGGAGCTGAAGACAAGCGGCGGATTTAAGGCAAAGGCCTTACGCAGGGCACAGTTAAACATGCTGGACGACGAAAGATTCAGCCATCCTCTGTACTGGGCGCCATTTCTGTTAATTGGGAATTGGTTGTAATATATAGTGTGCGTTAGAGATAATCCCGGTCTGATTTATCAGCCGAAATTTAATTTTGGGAGGTTACGATGAAAAGTGTAGTGAGCAGATGTATATTCATACCAGTTTTGCTGATAGCTACAATATGTTCACCGTTAGTTCTGTATGGCGCGGACACTGAGAATGATAAGTCTGGTGCTATCATCAAATATATACCGCCCAAGCTTGGGGCACCAAGCGTGCGCACAGGGGGTGGAACAAGGGGCAATAGTGGAGACGCAATTGAATTAACTGTTCTCGCCCCGGCGCATACCGGACTAAGTTCAAAGACGCAGCCCTCTCTTTGCTGGTATATGTCAAAGGCGTCAAAATTAAAGATAGAAATCAGTATAAGTGAGACAAAGGCAGCAAGGCCGCTTTTGGAAAAAACCGCAGAAATTAACACCGGTGGAATCAACTGTGTAAATCTAAAAGAATATGGGGTAAGCCTTGCCGTAGGAACTGAATACAAGTGGTTTGTATCTGTGATTGGCAGTGAAGAGAATAGATCGAAGGACATTGTAAGCGGCGGGGCAGTAATCGTGACAGAACCATCGAAAGAGCT
Source organism: Nitrospirota bacterium (assembly GCA_015233685.1). Taxonomy (GTDB): domain Bacteria; phylum Nitrospirota; class Thermodesulfovibrionia; order Thermodesulfovibrionales; family Magnetobacteriaceae; genus Magnetominusculus; species Magnetominusculus dajiuhuensis. The sequence goes on from JADFXF010000005.1 coordinate 9,259, forward strand.
GGCGAATAAGCTATCGGCTTCAAAGGGCATTGAATCTGTTGCCTTGTATGCGAAGGAGGGATATTGGTACGATTCAATAGAGGGTATCTCGAATTTAATAAAACAAGCCCCGAATGACAAAAGTTTAAGAGAGATAAGGGCATCCTTGTTAGAGCAGGCAGGGTTAAAAGAGGCCGCTGATATTGATAGGAAGATGTAATTAAATTGATTTGAAATCTATATGGGAGGGCACGATGGGAAGAAGGCGGCGGGGTTTTGGTAACTGTTTAAGCAGATACGTTCTTAGGGCGCTTATCTGCCTGGTTGCGCTCTTCAGTTACACCTTATCCTACTCTGCCATAATAACAGACGGTACGGTAGGCTGGGGTGGAACGTTAGTTGGCCCGAAATTTATCATACCGGCGTCTATCGGAACAACTGTCGGCAATAACCTGTTTCAGAGTTTCAGTACGTTTAATATAATGACCGGAGAAAGCGCCACATTTACGGGTTCATCGAACATACAAAACGTCATAGCCCGCGTAACCGGCGGTTCGTCGTCTTCCATAGACGGCACGCTTAGTTGCAGCATATCGGGGGCTAATCTCTATTTAATAAATCCTGCAGGTGTGATGTTCGGCAAAAACGCCACACTTGACGTAAAGGGGTCGTTTTACGTAAGCACGGCAGATTACTTAAAACTCGCAGACGGCGGCAGGTATGACGCCAGGACCCCGTCAAACTCGATATTAACATCTGCCCCGCCGTCGGCCTTTGGCTTTTTGACAAGCAATCCGGCCGGTGTAACTGTAACCGGCGCCCTTCTTCAGGTCCCTAATGGGAAGACGATTTCCATAGTCGCGGGAGACATAAACATAACAAACGGTTATCTCTACGCCCCCGGCGGGCAGATAAACCTTGCGAGTGTCGCCTCAACTGGTGAGGCATTAATGTCATCATCCGGTACAAATGTTGATGGGTTTTCAGCCCTCGGCAATATCAATATGACGCAAACCGATACAACAGGAAAGACGATAAATGGTAATGAAATCGGCAACCTTGACGTCAGCAATCAGACGGGAGGCTCCGGCAGCATTTACATTAGAGGAGGGAAATTTGTTATTGATAATGGGCAGATTGTTGCCGATACGTATGGAGGTTCCAATGGCGGAGGTGTTAATATCAATATTACCGGCGATATGAATCTTATTAATGGCGGCATTATAGAGTCTGATACAGCAGGAAATGGCAACGCAGGGCCAATAAATATCAAATCGGGCAATCTATCGGTATCAGGATATGCTCTTCAGAATAATTCTATTAATGTGAGCGGGATATATAGTTCTACAACTGCTGCAGGAAATGCCGGGAATATTAATATTGAAACAAATAATCTAAGTCTTACTACTGGTATAATTGGTACCTCATCGATAGGACACTCAGGGAATGCCGGAGATATAAATATAAAGGCTTCAGATTCAATTAATATGTCCGGTTATTACAATGCCGGCAGCAACGGTGTTTATGGAAGCGAGATCATTAGTTTAACATCCGGTAAAGGTAATGCCGGTAGTATTGATATTCAAACAAATAATTTAAGTCTTACTGATCTCGGTACAATTAGTACTACTACCCGGTCAGGAAGTTCGGGAAATGCCGGCAATATCAGGATAAAAGCGTCAAACACTATTAGTATATCCGGCTATTACGATGCCGGCGGCAATGGTGTTTATCCAAGTGGCATAATTAGCGAAACATACAGTACAGGTGATGCGGGCAGTATTGATATTGATACAAATAATTTAAGTCTTACTAATGCAGGTGCAATTAGTACCTCTGCACGATCGGGTAGCTCTGGGAATGCTGGCAATATCAGTATAAAGGCTTCAAACACTATTAATATCTCCGGCTATTACGACGCCGACAACAATGTTGCTTATCCAAGCGAGATAGTTAGTGAAACATACGGTATAGGTAATGCCGGCAGTATTAATATTGATACAAATAATTTAAGCCTTACTAATGCAGGTGCAATTAGTACCTCTGCACGGTCGGGAAGCTCTGGAAATGCCGGCAATATCAGTATAAAGGCTTCAGATACCATTAATATATCCGGATATTACGACACCGGCAACAATGTTGCTTATCCAAGCGAGATAGTTAGTTTCACATACAGTACAGGGGATGCCGGCAGTATTAACATTGATACAAGATATTTAAGTCTTATTAATACAGGTGTAATTAATACCACTGCCCGGACGGGAAGTTCTGGAAATGCCGGCAATATCAGTATAAAGGCTTCAGACACTATTAATATATCAGGTTATTATAATGCAGGCGGCAATGGTTTTTATCAAAGCGGGATATATAGTCAAACATACGGTAGAGGTGATGCTGGAAGCATTAATATTGAAACAAATAATTTAAATCTTACTGATACAGGAGTAATTACTACCACTGCCCAGTCGGGAAGCTCTGGTAATGCCGGCAGTATTACGATAAAGGCGTTAGATACCATTAATATATCCGGCTATTACGACGATGGTAGCAATGGTGTTGCTTCAAGCGGGATATATAGTCAAACATCCGGTGCAGGTGATGCCGGCAGTATTAATATTGAAGCAAAAAATTTAAGTCTTACTGATGCCGGCGCAATTGATACCTCTGCCGGGCCAAGAAGCTCTGGCAATGCCGGCAATATCAGTATAAAGGCGTCATATACCATTAATATATCCGGCTATTGTGATGCTGGCAGCAATGGTGTTTATCCAAGTTGGATAATTAGTGAAACATACAGTACAGGTGATGGTGGCAGTATTAATATTGAAACAAAATATTTAAGTCTTACTGATACCGGTGAAATTAGTACCTCTGCCCGGTCGGGAAGCTCAGGCAACGCCGGCAATATTACTATAAAGGCGTCTGATTCTATTAATATATCCGGCTATTACGCCGTCAAATATGGTATTTACGCCAGCGGTGTAGATAGTGAAACGTACGGTAAAGGTAATGCCGGCAGTATTGATATTCAAACAAAATATTTAAGTCTTACTAATGTTGGTGAAATTGATACTTCGTCCTCGTCGGCAAGCACAGGGAAAGCCGGTGATATTGCGATAAAGGCATCAGATACTATTAAGTTAGACGGTGAAAGTGGAATATATAGTCAAACATACGGTAAAGGTAATGCCGGCGCTATTAATATCGAAACGAAAGATTTAACTATTGCCGGTGCTAGTGAAATTAATACGTCGGCCCGGTCGGGAAGCTCAGGCAACGCCGGCAATATTACTATAATAGCTTCAGATACTATTAATATATCCGGCTACTATGATGTCGGCGACGATGTCGTTTATTCAAGCGTGATAAGGAGTGAAACGTACGGTAAAGGCAACGCTGGCAGTATTGATATTCAAACAAACGACTTGAGTATTGCCAATACCGGTCTAATCAGCACCTCTGCACTGTCGGGAAGCTCGGGCAACGCCGGCGATATTACTATAAAGGCGTCAGGTTCCATTAATATATCCGGCTATTACGATACCGGAAATGGTGGTATTTATTCAAGCGGGGTATATAGCGAAACATACGGTAAAGGTAACGCCGGCAGTATTAGTGTTGAAACAAATAATTTAAATATTACCGACCTTGGTACAATCACAACCACTGCAATGCCGGGAAGCACAGGCAGTGGCGGCAATATCAACATAAAGGCTTCAGATACTGTTGATATATCCGGCTATTACGCTGTCAGCGGTGGTGTTTATTCAACTGGTATATACAGTGAAACATACGGTAAAGGTGATGCAGGCAGTATTGATATTGAAACAAAAAACCTGACTCTTACCGATGTTGGTACAATTACTACCACATCACTATCAGGAAGCACTGGCAAAAGTGGCAATATTACGATAAAGGCATCAGATTCTATTAATATTACCGGCTATTACGATGCCGACGATGGTGCTTATGTAAGTGGGATATATAGTGAAACATTAGGTAAAGGCGATGCCGGCAGTATTAATATTGAAACAAGTAATTTAAATATTTCCGATGCCGGTAGAATTAGCACCACTGCAATGTCGGGAAGCACCGGCAGCGGCGGCAATATCAACATAAAGGCTTCAGGTACTGTTAACATATCCGGCTATTACGCTGGCAGCGATGGTTTTTATTCAAGCGGGATATATAGCGAAACAGATGGTATAGGCAACGCTGGCAGTATCAACGTTGAAACAAGCAATTTAAATCTTGCCAATACCGGTTTAATTACTACGACTGCCAGGCCGGGAAGCACCGGCAGTGGCGGCAATATCAATATAACGGCTTCGGATACTATTAACATATCGGGCTATTACGCTGGCAGCGATAGTTTTTATTCAAGCGGGATATATAGTGAAACATCCGGCAAAGGCAGTGCCGGCGGCATTAATATAGAAACGAACAATTTAAGTCTTACCAATGCCGGTACAATCAGCACTTCTGCTGATAGCGGAAGCACGGGGAATGCCGGCAATATTACGATAAATGCCTCGGATTCTATCTATATTTCCAATTATTTTGACACCGGCAAAAATATTTATTCAAACGGGATCTTAAGCGATACATATGGCAGTGGCAAAGCCGGCGATATAACTATTTTGACAAAAAATCTAACCCTCGCCAATGTCGGCAAAATCAGCACCTCGGCAGAAAGCGGAAGCACTGGCAGCGGCGGCAACATCAGTGTGCTGGCCTTAGGCTCAATTAATATATCAGGGTTTTACACAAATGGTTATGATGTATATCAAAGCGGGATTTACAGTGAGACAAACTCCAGCGGCAATGCCGGAGATGTCACGCTTCTAAGCCGTAATCTTTATATAGATGACAACGGATTAATTACGGCACGAAGCACCGGTACCGGCAACGCCGGCAACATTACGATTAAAACGGCCGAAACGCTTCAAATGAATAACGGCGGCGACATAGCGACCTCCTCGAAATATACAACCGGAGGCAACATAGATATAGCCGCCGCGGACATACGCCTTTATAACGACAGCGGTATAACCTCAAACGTAAGCAAGGGAAAAGACAAGGGCGGCAACATTACAATCTTAGCGGGCACGCTCTGCTTACTTGACAGAAGCGCAATCTCCGCGGACGCGGACACGGGATATGGTGGTGATATTACAATCAATGCCGACACTGTGTTTTTGTGGAATACGGAGAAGGCCCTTCACGCCTCCTCGACCATCAGTGGGCAAAGTGGAACAATTACTATAAATTCACCGCTTACGGACATCTCCGGCTCTATGGTTGCACTGACCCCACGGTATCTTGAAGCTGAAAAACTGCTCCCGGAAAGCTGTGAGGCAAGAAGAAAAAGTAAAGGCTCGTTTGTAATCAAGGGACTGGGAAATCTCTCCCCATGGAATAGTAGGGTTTCATTTTAAAATACCCACGCAACACAGTTATTAAAGCACCTGTGTGGTTAATTTAAAATAAACGCTTCTGTCCTGCAGGTCTTTATTGTTGACACTGACGTTTCTAAACGGGTGGGCGCCGTAGATTTGAAATAGGATCTTATCGGTAATTGCCCATTTAATTCCCAGGCCGGTGCCTGATATTGCCTTAGGCGCTGGCGTTACACTTTTTGTATTCCATGAATATCCATAATCAAAAAAAGGTACAAGCTGCACTATATCCGGCCTTGACCCCGAACCATAGATAGGGATGCGAAACTCTAACGAGGAAAAAATACCGTTATCCCTAACCAATACGTTATTCCTGTAGCCCCTGACGCTGTCCATGCCGCCGATTGAGAATTTCTCTAATGGCAGTAAGGGATCCTTTGAATACTGTGCGTCTGTGCGGACAACTAACTGGTTTAGCGTGCCAAAGAGCCGCTCTATCCACTGAACTTGCCCCAGCCACGCTAAGAATTTACCGTCCGGGCCGCTTTCAGTCATTGTCGAGTTAAACGCGTCCACACCCACACTTATGGTGCAACGGGCGGCTATCACGCGGGTCTGGCTCCTCTGCGACCATTCCTGAAAAAACCTCAGCACAAATATATTTGTCCTGCCATCGCTGATTCCCTCGGTAAAAGAAAAACTCCGGCCAAGCAGAAATGTCTCTGAAAATCTCAAATCCGATGTAACCCCAAGCGTAAACTCCGTAGCCGTCGTCTTATAAAACGGGCGGCTTAGGGTCACGCCTAAGGACTTCACCCTGCTCTTTATGTCAAGGTTCTTAAAAGGGTCTTCTATTACAATTGTTTCGTTTTGCCTGTAATTTAGTTTCAGCGTGGTATCGTCAACGCTCAACGGTATCGCATACTCCGCCATCCCGTCCATCAATCCCTGTGTGTATGTGAAACTCCCGCGTATAATGTCCCCATGTCCGGTTAAGTTTCGGTACGCGGCAAAGACATCCCCGCCGTATGAGCCTATGCTCGGCGAATGGTCATTACTGCCTTCGACAATAAGTGTCAACGGCTGGCTCTCCTGTACTTTAACCTTTAACGTGCCTTCACCTGCCCTTAAGCCGGGGATAAGCTCGGCATTCAGCCTTTGAATCATCGGGTTTTGAAGCATGATTTGAAGGCCCTGCTGAAGTTCATTTACATTTAAATATGTGCCGGAGTAATACCTCAATTTTTTTCTTATATAGTCGGCGCTGAAGGATTTATTTCCTTCCACCTCTATCTCTGTAAGTTTACCTTCAATGGCTGAAAGGACTAATTCGCCGTTTTCTACCTTCTGGTCGGGAATCACTACGCCGGAATTAATAAAGCCGTGTTTTATGTAGCATTCCGTCAAGGCGCGCCGAAGCTGTTCCAGTTCCATATAGCTTATCTCTCTGCCGATATAATTATTTGTTATAACACTTAGCTCATCGTCTTTAAGAATCGTATTGCCTTTAATTGTAATTTTATTAACATACACGGTAACGGCAGAACTCAGGCCATCATCTTTTACCTCCGGCAAATCGGGAAGTGTGATATCTGGGGCGGATTTTTCAGGTCTTAGTTCAGGAAGCGGCGCCAATTGCATATTTTGCTGAGTTGACGGGTCAATACTATGAAAATGGTCTGAATATGTCTCCGCATATATTGCCTGCGGCATGATGACAGACAGGACGAGTAAAGGCAAAATTATCATATACGCCGCAACTTTGGCGTTGCGCGCTGAATTCAATTGAAACCGCCTGTTTTGTTCATTTGAAGCCATTATAAAATATTAATTGTATGGATTGCAATATTTATTAACCATCGCCGGCACGAGGAGATGGTTGCCCGTGCCGTGCACTATTGTGATATAATCCTTTATGAAATCGATATTAAAAAAAGCGAAATCGCCAATTTTCGTATGCTTTACCATAACAGTTCTCATATGTGCGGTTGTCATTATGGTACGTAACTACGGGTATTTGCAAATAATCGAACTGGCCGGCGGCGAATTGGCCGCATATGATGGATTTTTAAAATTCTCTCTGCGGGGCGCAAAACCGGACAATAATATAGTAATCATATCTATGAGTGAAACGGATATTCACAAATATGGAAGGTGGCCGATGACCGACCAAACGATGGCCGAGCTTCTTAGGAACTTAAGCGAATACAGTCCCTGCGTAATCGCAGTAGATATATACAGAGATATCCCCGTCCCAGCGGGAAGCGATAATCTTACAAGAGTTCTCCATGAGCTGAACAATGTCATCATGGCCAAAAAAATCGGAAACGATTCAGAGACTGATGTGCCAGGGCCGTATATGCTAAGCAACCCCGACAGGGTAGGCTTTACAGACTTTCCCCTTGACCCTGACGGTGTAATAAGGCGAGGGCTGCTGTTTGCTGGAAACGGTGAAACAACGTCGGCGTCGTTTTCGCTGCTTACGTCCCTCATTTTTTTGCAAGACAAGGGCATAACGCCGCAGCCGGGGGCACTAAACCCCGCGCACATGCGACTAGGCAATACAACCTTTGTACCGCTTAGTCCTAATGATGGCGGCTATGTTGGCGGCGATATGGCAGGGTATCAATTCCTGATGGATTTCAAGGGCGGGCCGTTTACCAGATATTCTCTTTACGATGTATTGGAGAAAAGGATACCCGGTAACGCACTACGCAGCAAGGCAATTATCGTAGGAGTAGAGGCGGTAAGTGTTAAAGACTATTTCGTTACGCCGCTCAAATCCACACTGGCCACCTCTGGTGTGGAGATGCACGCATTCGCGGTGAGCCAATTAATCAGGGCAGCCCTTGGGGGAGATAAACCCATGTCCTTTATAGGTGATCGCTATAAGTGGGCATGGATTTTTATATGGGGATTAGTTGGGTGGGCACTGGGTTTGAGAATACGCTCTTTCCCTAAATTTCTTGCCATGGCCGCGGGGGCGGCAGTGCTCTTAATCGCGTCGGCTTATACTACCTTCTCCGGTGGGCTTTGGATACCGGTTGTGCCGCCTGCCTTGTCACTGCTTTTTTCGGCATCTCTGGTGACGGCATATAAATCGTATACGGAGGGTGCCGACAGGTCTCAGATTATGCAGTTGTTCTCAAGGCACGTTTCAAAAGATGTAGCCGAAGCGATATGGGAAGACCGTGATAGTTTCCTTGAAAACGGCCGCCCTCGTCCGCAAAAACTCACTGCAACCGTGCTGTTCACCGATTTAAAGGGTTTTACATCGGTATCCGAGACGCTTCAACCTCAACCTTTGATGGACTGGCTTAACGAGTACATGGAAGCGATGGCCGGTGTCATAATCAAACACGGTGGGGTTATAAATAAATACATCGGCGACGCCATAATGGCCGTATTTGGTGTTCCCATAGCAAGACACACTCAGGAGGATATAGGTAAAGATGCAATAAACGCTGTCACATGTGCCGTTGAGATGGGCATCGTGCTTACACGTTTAAAGGCTGACTGGGTAAGGCGCAATATGCCGGTTATTGACATGCGCGTTGGGATATATACAGGGGAGTTAGTTGCCGGTTCTTTCGGCAGCTCCGAGCGCCTTGAATACACGGTAATTGGCGATACGGTAAATATCGCATCCCGTCTGGAGAGTTTTGACAAGGACTACTGTGACCCGGAATTTGCGGACCCGGCCTGCCGCATATTGATTGGCGGCACTACATTTAAATACCTCAAAGGAAGGTTCAGGACAAAAGAAGCCGGCAATGTGGCTCTAAAGGGGAAAGAGGAGAAAGTAAACATCTATCTGATCGGAGGCTCTGCATAACCATGTCATAGATGAGAGGCGGTAACACTGGTGCCGAGTCCATTCAATACCTAATATTCTGCGGCAACTTCATTTATGTGTTCGTCATTCACGATGGTGCTGCACTCTGAATGACCTAAGCCATAAACCGGGGCTGTGCCAAAGAAATTAATGCCATGTTCAAATGCCTCGCATACCAGGGCAATGGAGTCATCCTCCGGCACGTCCTTATGAAATAGCTCTCCGACCATTTCCCACGTGCCAAAGGTAATCGGCGTTACGTAAAGGTCAGTGCTTCCAAATTGCTTTGCTCTCATGTCTTACCTTTTCTTTTTTAAGCTGCCGCAGTCATAATTCGATGCCCGACAGCTATTTTACACGCACCTTTATGATAGCATAATCTTTTCCCCTGCTGGTGATACTCTCATTTTTTTTCACGGGGTTGACTTTTCTGTTGACAACCATATACGATTATTAATGGGGGTGGGCTATGTTTAAGTTTTTTGTGTGAATTTGGAAGGGTTTCCTGTCAATCATTGAGCTGTCGTGATGGCGGGTATGTCTTTTCGTAATGGTTTGTAATACAGGGCGGGAGGATGTGGCAATGAATAGGATGTCGGCTTTTTTCATAACTCTGGTCTTATCTGCCGTAATGCTTTTCGTTTCAGCTCAGTCGGTCTGCGCTGTAACGCAGGTTGGGTCTACTGCCGTGGATAATTCAAATCAACAGCCTACCGACCACGCGGCCACGCTGTTACCCGATAGTCTGATAACAGGCAGCCGCAATCCTGTCGTAAGTCTGATGTCTCTTGCCGCAAATACAAACTCAGCAAACTCTCATATAACAACCGGCAACTCTCAGCCTGCCACGACCGGTTCCAGAGGCGCCTTTAAACCCAAGCCGGAGCTTTCAACAACAGCGACTGAGTTTAAGGTCTTTAATAATATCGGTTCCTATACAGATTACATCCAGGACGGTGGCGCGTGGTTAGGGTACTTTATCAGAAATGCCCTGTTGGAAGACAGCGGAGGCAACTTATACTTTGTTTATGGCAACGCCAAACAGTTGTGGTACGCAGAGTACACGGCCAATATAAACTCATGGTCTAACACACAGATTGATACCCGTTCAAAGGGCGTAGCCGCGACGTCTATGGTCCTGGATACAAATGGCAACAGATGGGTTTTTACATCGGAAATCACCAGGGTTGGCAACTGGGACCGTTATGGTGATTCAGCGATATATGAGGAAACAGGGGGTTCATGGAACAAGGCTGCGGATCTTTACGTAAACAGGGGATGGGAACTTACCGGCCCAAACGATGTGGCCCACACTATGATAAAGGACGCAAACAACAACTTACACGTCTTGTTTCAACGGGAAGGCTGGTTTAGTTACGGGAATGCCGCTAAAGAGATGATTTACGATGCTACCGCAAAGTCTTTGTCAGGTATAATTACCATTTCAGGCACGTCCAGTGGTGGTGCGGATGATAACAGAAATGATGCTAATGATACCATAGTTTTATCTTCTGACGGCACTATTTATGCCCCAATGACTGACCACCAGCAGGGTTTTTTTTACATTGGCAAGTCAAGTACGTATGGTTCATGGGATACTTCAACTGTCCTTGGTTATACGGGTGATTATCAATCGGGTGTTTCATATCAGGACGAATTTGGAAACTGGCATACGGTATATACTGATAGTACTATTAAAAATGTGTACTACGGGTTGAACTGGGCAACGCCTCAGGAGATTTACACATCTACCGGAAATATAGGCTATTACCCAACTGACATTATTGCGGTAGGCAATATAGTTTATATTTCGGCAATTCAGTATGACAGTAATGCTAACGCAAGAGGTGATTATTATCTGATAGTTAAGGATGCCAATGGTACATGGAGCGCCCCTCAACAGATAACCAGCGAGGCGTCATGGTCATCAAACCAGGTGCCGTGGGCGGATGGGTTCGTAAAAAAAGCCCATGCAAGCACATTAATTCCATCTGTGTACTTTGCATATTTGAATCAGGACGGCAGTTGTAATAACTGTACAAACGGGACATCAGGGGGCTGGAGCGGCGCTAAATTAAAGATTTTACAGATAACGAACTCCACTAAAATAACAAACTCCCCTACCGCAACATCAACAAGCGTCTCCTCGTCTGAGAATCCATCGAACTATGGCGATTCGGTAACATTCACGGCGACAGTTACCGGCGCTTCCCCCACAGGAACAGTTACGTTTAAGGACGGCGTGGGCACTATCGCCGCCGTTTCGCTGGATGTAAATGGACATGCCTCATTCCCGACATCATCGCTTTCGGGAGGCACTCACTCAATAACGGCGGTTTACGGCGGGGATTCAAGCAACGCGACCTCGACATCATCTGTACTCAGTCAGGTCGTAACTGTGCTCAGTCAGGTCGCAACAACCTACACCATATCAGGGACAGTTACGCTAAGTGGTAGTGGTCTAAGCGGCGTAACGGTAATCCTTAGCGGGGCCGGTACGGCAACAACAACCACCAACGGCAGCGGCGCGTATAGTTTTACAGGGCTTTCTGATGGAAGCTATACAGTAACGCCAGGCATGATCGGCTATAGATTTAGTCCACCATTAAGCATTGTTACTGTAAGCGGGGCTGATTCTACTGGGAATGACTTTACGGCTTCTGTAAATGTCCCGACACCGGGCGGGTTTTCTGCCACGGGTAATTTAAATAAACAGCGTGGCTACCACACATCCACACTGTTACCCAACGGTCAGACGCTTATTGTCGGTGGCTCCGGCTCAACTCAGACAGCGGAACTGTACGACCCATCATCAGGGACGTTTACCGCTACTACCGGCAGTCCTACTCAACAGCGTGATTACCACACAGCCACGCTGCTGCCTAACGGTAAGGTGCTTATTGTCGGCAGCGGCACCTCTGTTGGTGCGGCTCAAACAGCGGAACTGTACGACCAGTCAACAGGGACATTTACCGCTACTACCGGCAGCCCTACTCAACAGCGTAGCTACCACACAGCCACTTTGTTGCCCAACGGTCTGGTGCTTATTGTCGGGGGGGCTAGCTCAACTCAGACAGCGGAACTGTACGACCCGTCAACAGGGACATTTACCGCTACTACCGGCAGCCCTACTCAACAGCGTGTCGTTCACACAGCCACATTGTTACCCAACGGTCTGGTGCTTATTGTCGGGGGCAACAGCTCTCAACAAACAGCGGAACTGTACAACCCATCATCAGGGCTGTTTACCGCTACTACCGGCAATCCTGCTCAACAGCGTTACTCCCACACGGCCACGCTGTTACCCAACGGTTTGGTGCTTATCGTCGGTGGGTCGCCCTCTGCTCAAACAGCGGAACTGTACGACCCATCATCAGAGACATTTGCCGCTACCGTCGGCACTCCTGCTCAATCGCGCAACATTGGCTTCACTGCCACCCTGTTACCAAGCGGTAAGGTGCTTATTGCCGGAGGGCAAGCCTCTCCTTCAACAGCGGAACTCTACGACCCAACAGCGGGTACGTTTGCCGCGACTACAGGCAGTCTCATTCAACAGCGTTACTTACACACAGCGACGCTGTTAGCCGGCGGCAAGGTGCTTATTGCAGGGGGTGTCAGCTCTCTTCAATCACTTGAAACAGCGGAGCTGTTCGACCCATCAGCAGGGACGTTTACCGGTACTAACGCCATTCCAACTACAGGGCGTTACTGGCACACAGCCACGTTGTTACCCAGTGGCAAGGTACTTATTGCCGGAGGGGGGTACTCTACTGAAACAGCGGAATTATTCGACCCAACAGCAGGGACGTTTACCGCTACCGGCAGTCCTGCTCAAGTGCGTTACTGGCAAACAGCCACGCTGCTACCCAACGGTAAGGCACTTATTGTCGGGAGCGACGACTCTAGTGCTTCTCAAACAGCGGAACTGTACGACCCATCGGCCGGGACGTTTACCGCTACTGGCATTCCTACTCAACCGCGTGAATCCCACACAGCGACGCTGTTACCCAACGGTAAGGTGCTTATTGCAGGGGGGCAACTCTCTCTTCAAACAGCGGAACTGTACGACCCAACAGCAGGGACGTTTACCGCTACCGGAAATCTTACTGTCCAGCGTGAATATCATACAGCGACTCTGTTACCCAACGGTAAGGTGCTTATTGTTGGGGGGCAACTTTCTGCTCAAACAGCGGAGCTGTTCGACCCAACAGCAGGGACGTTTACCGCTACCGGCATTCCTACTGTCCAGCGTGACTGGGGTTTCACAGCGACGTTGCTACCCAACGGTAAGGTGCTTATTGTCGGGGGGGTGGCCTCTCCTTCAACAGCGGAACTGTACGACCCAACAGCAGGGACGTTTACCGCTACCGGCATTCCCACTCAGCAGCGTTACCACCACTCAAGTGCGCTGTTACCCAACGGTCTGGTGCTTATTGTCGGGGGGGTCGGGGGGTCATCTCTTCAAACAGCGGAACTCTACGACCCATCAACAGGGACGTTTACCGCTACCGGCATTCCCACTCAGCAGCGTGAATACCACACAGCGACTATGTTACCCAACGGTCAAGCGCTTATTGTCGGGGGGTGGACCTCACCTCAAACAGCGGAACTATTCGACCCATTTGATGGTCTGATAACCGGCAGCCGCCGTCCTAACGTAAGTTCAATGTCTTTCACTGGCACCAAGATAACCCTATCGGGCACTAAGTTCAAAGGCGACTCTGAGGCAAGCGGCGGGTCTTTCAACAACTCATCCACCAACTATCCTATTTTACAGTTAATGAGGATTGACAATGGGCAGACGTATTATGTCCCATCCGACAGCACCACGAATTGGAGCGATACGACCTTTCAATCGGCCTCTGTCGCCTCTTACCCCGGTGGCCATTATATTGCCTCTATAATCACAAATGCCCTTCAAAGCACATTCACCGGCGGTGTTACCGGTGCAATCATGCTTGATCCAACGTCAACGCTTTCCTGCGCTACATCGGGAAGTCCCTCGTTGTCCGGCAATTCGGTATCTTTCACGGCCACACTATTAGTTAGTAATTCTCCAATCGGCGGCGTTACATTTACTGATAACATTGACGGGACCCTCTGCACCTCGGTTGGACTTATTGGGGTGACCGCCACATGTTCAAAATCGACGCTTTCTGTGGGCAGTCATACAATAACGGCGACATTCAGCGGGGACTCATTGAATGAGCCGTCGTCGTGTACCGTGAATCAGGTGGTTAGTTCCCAGACATCAACATCAACAGCCGTCGTCTCATCTTTAAATCCCTCAACAGACGGCGCGCCAGTGACATTCACGGCCACGGTAACCGGCAGCTCGCCAACAGGCAATGTTACCTTTTATGACGGCGCAACATCTCTTGGCACGGTTGCCTTAAATGGAAGCTGGCAGGCCGCTTATTCTACGTCGTCACTTTCTGTCACCACACATTCAATAACGGCGGTTTACGCGGGGGATTCAAATAATACGACTTCGACATCATCTGTACTCAGTCAGGTTGTAAATGCCGCATCATCAACGACAACCCTCACATCATCACTGAATCCCTCGACATACGGCGCGTCGGTAACCTTCACGGCGACGGTTGCCGGTGTATCTCCAACGGGCAATGTTACGTTTAAAGACGGCACGACGACACTTACAACAGTTGCCCTTTCAGGCGGACAGGCCACATATTCAACATACTCACTCACAAACGGCACACACTCAATAACGGCGCTTTACGATGGGGATCCAAACAATACCTCTTCGACATCATCTGCACTCAGCCAGGTAGTAAATACCGCTCCGGCATATGCGGGTAGTATCTATGTGGCAAACCTTAATTCCAATACGGTTACAGTATATCCGAACGGCTCCTCGACTTCAACCCCATCCTACACCATCAGTGGACTGAATGAGCCTAGAGGTGTAGCAGCCGATGCCAACTATACTTATATAGCAAACTCTTCTGGAAATACAGTTGCGGTATATCCAAAAGGCGCCTCGACATCGACCCCATCCTATACCATCAGCGGCCTGAATTATCCTTTCGGGGTAGCAGTGGATGCCAACTATATTTATGTGATAAACTATTCTACCAATTCAGCAACGGTATATCCAAAAGGCGCTTCAACTTCAACGCCATCCTACACCATCAGCGGCCTGACTTCTCCTCAGGGGGTGGCAGTGGATGCCAACTATATTTATGTAGCAAACGTTGGTGTAAATACAGTTGCGGTATATCCAAAAGGCGCCTCGACATCGACCCCATCCTATACCATCAGCGGCCTGAATTATCCTTTCGGGGTAGCAGTGGATGCCAACTATATTTATGTAGCAAACGTTGGTGTAAATACAGTTACGGTATATCCAAAAGGCGCCTCGACATCGACCCCATCCTATACCATCAGCGGCCTGAGTACGCCTTGCGGGGTAGCAGTTGACGCGAACTATATTTATGTGATAAACTATTCTACCAATTCAGCAACGGTATATCCAAAAGGCGCTTCAACTTCAACGCCATCCTACACCATCAGCGGCCTGACTTCTCCTCAGGGGGTGGCAGTGGATTCCACGGCAATCACACCAACTACCGTCGCAAACGCCTATGTTACGAACGCCACCGATGGAACCGTATCAGTAATAAACACTTCAATGAACACTGTCATTGCTGCAATTAATGTCGGGACATGGCCCGGTGGAGTTGCCGTAACACCCAACGGGGCAAAGGTCTATGTGGCGAATCAAAATAGTAACAACGTTTCGGTAATAAACACTGCCACAAATGCTGTCACCGCTACAATTAATGTCGGCAGTCAACCAAGTGGAGTTGCTGTAACACCCGACGGGTTGAAGGTCTATGTGGCGAACTATGCTTCAAACAATGTCTCGGTAATTAACACATCCACAAATTCTGTCACAGCTACAATTACTGTCGGGACAAATCCATATGGAATTGCTGTAACGCCTGATGGGACAAAGGTCTATGTGTCAAATTCGAATGATGGAACGGTTTCAGTAATAAACACATCTAACAATGCCGTCACGGGCCCGATTACTGTCGGGACTAGTCCGATTGGGATTATCGTAACACCCGACGGGTCAAAGGCCTACGTGGCGAATGCCGGGGCGGGTTCCAGCACGGTTTCAGTTATAAACACATCGTCTGACACAGTCACCGGTACAATCACCGTCGGCAGCCAACCTTACGGAGTTGCCGTAACACCAGACGGTGCGAAGGTCTATGTGACTAACTACGGTTCAAACAATGTCTCAGTAATAAAAACTTCTAACAGTTTTGTCTCAGGCCCGATTACAGTCGGCAGTGGGCCGCGCGGGGTTGCCGTGACGCCCAACGGCCAGAGGGTCTATGTGGCGAATTGGAATGGAACGGTTTCAGCAATAGACACAACCACAAACACGGTCATTGACACAATCCCTGCTGGCAACGGGCCGGTCGCGTTAGGGAATTTTATCGGCACAATCCCAACAATAAACGAATACACCATCCCCACTGGCGGGAGTAATCCTCATGCTATCACATCCGGGCCTGACGGCAATCTTTGGTTTACTGAATTTAACGGTAACAAGATAGGGAAAATCACCACATCAGGTGTAATAACCGAATATGCCATCACCACGGTAGGGAGTCAGCCCGTTGACATCACATCCGGGTCTGACAGCAACCTCTGGTTTGCTGAATCCAACGGTAACAAGATAGGGAATATAACTACGTCTGGTACAGTAACAGAGTATGGCGGCCTGTCTGGCGGGAGTGAGCCTACGTTTATAACATCAGGCGTTGACGGCAATCTATGGTTTACTGAACAGGCTAATCACACGGTAGGGAAAATCACTACCGGAGGTGTAACGACAGAGTATAATGTTCCCAATGCGGGTAGTTTGACTTTTGGCATTACATCCGGCCCGGACGGCAATCTTTGGTTTGCTGAATATAGCGCCAACAATATAGCAAATATAAACCCAACGACACACTCAATAACCGAGTATCTCATCCCAACTTCCACTAGTCATCCTTATAGTATCACAACCGGCCCAGACGGCAACCTTTGGTTTACTGAAGAAAACACTAACAAGATAGGGACAATTACCACATCAGGTACAATAACAGAGTATGACATTCCCACTGCCGCGAGTTGGCCTGTGTTTATCACAACCGGTCCAGACGGCAATCTCTGGTTTGCAGAATATCACGGCAACCAGATAGGGAAAATCACCAATGGAGGTGTAATAACCGAGTATGCCATCCCCACGGCGGGGAGTCAGCCCGTTGGCATCACAACCGGCCCTGATGGCAACATCTGGTTTACTGAATATAATGCCAACAAGATAGGGGTAATTGTCTTATCGTTATCATCTACGACAACCGCCGTCGCCTCTTCATCTAATCCCTCAACCTCTGGTTCGCCGGTAACATTCACGGCTACGGTAACCGGCACTTCTCCAACTGGCACCGTCATGTTCAAAGACGGCGCGACCGCCCTTGGCACCGCTGCGCTTGCAAGCGGGCAGGCCACATATTCGACATCGTCGCTTTCGACCGGTACACATTCAATAACGGCGGTTTATTCAGGGGATTCCAATAACGCAACTTCAACATCGCCGGTGTTAAGTCAGGTCGTGAATTCAGACACGTCAACGACAACTATCGCCTCGTCTCTGAATCCATCGACATATGGCAATTCTGTATTTTTCAAGGCTACTGTTACAGGTTCGTCTCCCACAGGCAATGTTACGTTTTATGACGGCGCGACTTCTCTTGGCACGGTTGCTCTTTCAAGCGGGCAAGCCGCATATTCCACATTATCACTTTCAGTAGGCACACACACGATAACAGCGGTTTACGCCGGGGACGCTAACAATGCGACTTCAACGTCATCTATATTGAGTCAAATCGTACACCCAGCAGCAGGGGCCATCATCTCTACCGTAGCGGGCAACGGCACCTATGGCTATTCAGGCGACGGCGGCTTGGCAACCAGCGCCAAACTCAACAACCCTGACGGCGTAGCGTTAGATAGCGCCGGCAACCTGTACATTGCCGATAACGGTAACAGTCGAATCCGCATAGTAGCAGCGGCAAGCGGTACCTACTTCGGGCAAGCGATGACGGCGGGTGATATCTATACCGTGGCGGGCAACGGCACACAGGGCTATTCAGGCGACGGCGGTTTGGCAACCAGCGCCAAACTCAACAACCCTGACGGCGTAGCGTTAGATAGCGCCGGCAACCTGTACATTGCCGATAACGGTAACAGTCGAATCCGCATAGTAGCAGCGGCAAGCGGTACCTACTTCGGGCAAGCGATGACGGCGGGTGATATCTATACCGTGGCGGGCAACGGCACACAGGGCTATTCAGGCGACGGCGGTTTGGCAACCAGCGCCAAACTCAACAACCCTGACGGCGTAGCGTTAGATAGCGCCGGCAACCTGTACATTGCCGATAACGGTAACAGTCGAATCCGCATAGTAGCAGCGGCAAGCGGTACCTACTTCGGGCAAGCGATGACGGCGGGTGATATCTATACCGTGGCGGGCAACGGCACACAGGGCTATTCAGGCGACGGCGGTTTGGCAACCAGCGCCAAACTCAACAACCCTGACGGCGTAGCGTTAGATAGCGCCGGCAACCTGTACATTGCCGATAACGGTAACAGTCGAATCCGCATAGTAGCAGCGGCAAGCGGTACCTACTTCGGGCAAGCGATGACGGCGGGTGATATCTATACCGTGGCGGGCAACGGCACACAGGGCTATTCAGGCGACGGTGGTTTGGCAACCAGCGCCGAACTCTACACCCCTGTCGGCGTAGCATTAGATAGCGTCGGCAATCTGTACATTGCCGATGAGGGTAACAATCGTATCCGAGAAGTTCAAATGCTCACAACATCGTCAACGACGGTTGCTTTGACTACCGGTATTAACCCATCCACATATGGCAGTTCGTTAACCTTTACGGTAGCGGTTACCGGCAGCTCTCCAACAGACACCGTTACGCTTTATGACGGCGCAACCTCTCTTGGCAGCGCTTCACTTTCAAGTGGACAAGCCACATTCACGACATCGTCGCTTTCGGTTGGCACCCATTCCATAACGGCGGTTTATTCAGGGGATGCAAATAACGCGACTTCAACATCGTCTGTATTAAGTCAGGTTGTAAATGCGGCGACCTACACAATATCAGGGACAATTACACTAAACGGCAGTGGTCTAAGCGGTGTAACGGTAACCCTTTCATGGGTCGGCGGCGCGGCTAGCATCACAGGACTTTCCTCAGCGGCCGGCTCAGAAACAGCAACCACTAACGGCAGCGGCGCGTATAGTTTCACAGGACTTCCCAATGGAAGCTACACAGTAACACCAGGCCTGAGCGGCTATACGTTTACTCCAACAAGCGCAAGCGTGACCTTAAACGGAGCTGACTCGTCGGCGAATAACTTTATCGCAAGCGTACCCACATACTCAATATCAGGTCAAATGTGGCTGGAGGGTGATGTAACCGGAATAACGGTGACCCTTACAGGGGATGCTACAGCAGAAACAACTACCGACATCAACGGCCGGTATAGTTTTACAGGACTCACTAACGGAAACTATACAGTAACGCCAAGCCGGAACGGTTATAGCTTTTCGAGCTTTGCTGACGGCAATTCATACATAAGTGTGACCTTAAACGGCGCTGACTCTACGGGAAATGACTTTACAATTTCCTTAAACTCAACAACAGCCATCTCATCGTCTCTTAATCCATCGACATACGGCGTGTTAGTAACATTCACGGCGACTGTTACAGGTACATCTCCAACCGGTACCGTTACATTTAAAGACGGCTCGACCACACTTGGCACCGCTTCACTTGTTAGCGGACAAGCGGCATTTTCAACGTACTCACTTTCAGCAGGCACACACTCAATAACCGCGGTTTACGCGGGGGACCAAAGCAATCCGGCTTCTACATCTTCTGTCCTTAGTCAGGTAGTAAATAGCGCAACAACTCTTACCGTGTCATTGAATCCCTCGACATCCGGCACGCCGGTAACCTTCACGGCTACGGTTATTGGTACATCTCCAACAGGCAGCGTTACCTTTATGGACGGTGCGACTGCTCTTGGCATCGTTTCACTTGTAAGTGGACAGGCGACATTTACAACATCGTCACTTTCGGTCGCCACACACTCAATAACGGCGATTTACTCCGGTGACGGGAACAATTTGACTTCTACATCGGCGGTACTCAGCCAGGTTGTGACCTCCGCGACGGCTCAATCGGCGTGGGTCTGGACGGCGAATAAAGTAAACCCTGCCGCCAACAATAATTGGGCTGCTATCGCCTCTAATTCAAACGGCACAAGACTGATTGCCGCGGTTTACGGTGGCGATGTATGGACGTCTTCTGATAGCGGCGCAACATGGACAGCCAGCAATGTAAACGGCGGCTTCAACAATTGGCAAAGTGTCGCCTCTAATTCAGACGGCACAAGGCTGATTGCCGCTGTTAACGGCGGAGATATATGGACATCTTCAAATGGGGTATGGGCGGAGAATAATGTAAGCTGCGGAGGCATGTCGAAACCTGTATTGTCCAATTCACACGGCACTAATCAAGGTGGCAACTGCAACGATAGTTGGACAAGTGTTGCCTCAAATTCAGACGGCTCAAAGCTGGTTGCCGCTATCTATGGCGGCGATATCTGGACGTCTTCAAATGGCGTATGGACTGCGAATAATGTAAACGGCGGCTACAACAATTGGCAAAGTGTTGCCTCGGATTCTACGGGCACAAAGCTGGTTGCCGTTGTTTATGGCGGCGATATATGGACATCCTCAAATGGCACATGGACTGCCAACAATGTAAACGGCGGCAGTAACAATTGGTCTGGTGTGGCCTCAAACTCAGACGGCACAAAGCTGATCGCCTTTGTTAATAACGGAGATATATGGACATCATTAAATAGCGTTTGGACTGCGCGCAATGTAAACCCTGTGGGCCTTCACCCATGGGCTTCTGTGGCCTCCAATTCAAGCGGCACTAATCTGGCCGCCGCGATGTACGAGGGTGGAGATATATGGACATCTTTAGCCGGTGATTGGACTGATAGTTTAAACAGCGGTGCCAACTGGTGGGACTCGGTGGCCTCCAATTCAGACGGCACAAAGCTCATTGCCGCTATTGGCAGTACCAGTGGTTATGAAACCGGAGATATATGGACATCTTCAAATAGCGGCTACTCATGGACTGCTAATAATGTCAACGGCGGCAACAACATGTGGCAGAGTGTCGCCTCGGATTCAACAGGCACAAAACTCGCTGCCGCCATGTATGGCGGGGATATATGGACGTATTCAAGTGGCGTTTGGGCTGTTAACAACGTAAACGGCGGTCAAAACAATTGGTATAGTTTGGCCTCAAATTCAGACGGCACAAAGCTGATTGCCGCTGTACGGGGTGGTGATATATGGACATCTTCAAATGGCGTTTGGACAGCGAATAATGTAAACGGTGGCAACAATTGGTGGTATAGCGTGGCCTCAAACGCTGACGGCACAAAGCTGATTGCCGCTGTTGGTGGTGGGGATATATGGACGTATTCAAACGGCGTTTGGACTGCTAATAATGTAAACGGCGGCAGCAACAATTGGTACGCTGTGGCCTCCAACTCTGACGGCACAGTTCTGGTTGCGGCTGCTAACGGCGGGGATATATGGACGTATTCAAATAGCGCTTGGACTGCTAACAATGTAAACGGCGGCAGCAACTACTGGCAGAGTGTCGCCTCTAATTCAACAGGTTCAAAGCTGGTTGCCGCAGTTTATAATGGAGATATTTGGACTGGTGTACTGCCTGCAACAACGACAACCGTCTCATCGTCCCTGAATCCATCAACTTATGGCGCGGGAGTAACTTTCACGGCCACGGTCACGGCTTCGGGCGTGTCGCCGTCGGGCACAGTTACGTTTATGGATAACAGGACTACTATAGGCAGCGCTTCTCTAAGTGTCAACGGACAAGCGTCATTTACGCCATCGCCACTTTCGATGGGCACTCACCTGATAACGGCGGTTTACGGCGGGAATCCAGACTATTCGGCCTCGACATCGGCCGTGTTAAATCAGGTCGTAAATTCAGCAGCGACAACCACAACAGTATCATCGTCCGCGAATCCATCGACATATGGCACATCTGTAACCTTCACGGCCACAGTAACGGGCACATCTCCAACCGGCACCGTCACGTTTACTGATAGTGTTGCGGGAGTTCTTTGCTCTTCGGTCCCGGTTAGTGCCGGAACATGTAATACCTCGTCACTTTCTGTCGGCACTCACACAATAACAGCGGCTTACAGCGGAGACTCAAACAACGCGGCGTCGTCGGGCACTGTGAGTCAGATTGTAAACTCACCAACCACCTATGCAATATCAGGGACAGTTACACTAAATGGAAACGGCCTAAGCGGCGTGACGGTAACCCTTATCGGGGCCGGCACGGCAACAACGACCACCAACGGTAGCGGCGCATATAGCTTTACCGGTCTTTCTAACGGTACCTATACAGTATCGCCAGGCCTGACCGGCTATACGTTCAATCCAACAAGCAGTGGTGTAACCGTAAGCGGGGCTAACTCAACAGGGAATAATTTTACAGCTACCGCAATACCCACAACCCACGCAATATCAGGGAAAGTTACAACAGACGGCAGTACCGGCCTAAGCGGCGTAACGGTAACACTTGGCGGAGCAAGCAGCGCCACAACAACCACGGCCGTTGACGGCACGTATAGTTTCACCGGACTTTCTAACGGCACCTATACCGTAACGCCGACCCTGACCGGCTATACGTTCAATCCACAAAACTACACGGGCATTTCTGTAAACGGGGCAGATGTCTCAGGAAAAGACTTCATTACCTCTAATCCAGTATACACAATATCAGGGACAATTTACGGAGCGGCAGACCCAACCCAAGTGACGGTAATACTTACCGGAACCAATGGCAACGCCGCCACAACCCCTGCCAGTAACGGCACATTCAGCTTCACAGCGCGCCCCGCCGGAAACTATATTGTAACACCAATCCTGTCCGGGTCTGCCTTCAACGCAACAAGCAGGTTTTTGGTACTAAGTGGCAACTCCACAGGAAACGACTTTACAGCCAGTTCCGCACCAACCGGTGGATTGACAATATCAGGGACAGTTTCACTAAACAGCTCTGTCCCAGATGGTGTATATGTAGGGATAAGCGGCCTTAACGGGGTGCTGGTAACCCTTACCGGGGCAAGCAGCGCCCTGACATACACCGCGAGGGTCAACCTTGTGGACGGCACGTACAGTTTTACGAACCTTCCCGCCGGTAACTACACGGTAACGCCAATCCTGACGGGCTATGCCTTCAGCGCGATAAACCTGCCTCTGGCAATAAGCGGCAACTCCACGGGAAACGACTTTATCGTCACCGCAGCATCCACATACACGGTAACAGGAACAATCCGAGACAACTCATCAAATCCAATAGTCGGCGTAACAGTAGCCCTTACCGGCACAGACAACGGTACAACGGCCACCGACAGCAACGGCCTGTATATGATAACAGGAGTTTCCAACGGCACCTATACAGTAACGCCAACCAAGACCGGCTATACGTTCAGTCAATTGAGCAGGAGTGTCACCGTAAGCGGCGCAGACTCAACGGGGAATAACTTTACGGCGGCGTCAGCGACCACGACAACCGTCACATCGTCACTCAATCCAGCGACATATGGAACGGCGGTAACCTTCACTGCCACGGTGACGGCTTCGGGGGTGTCACCGTCAGGCACAGTTACGTTTGTGGATAACGGGACAACTGTCGGCAGCTCTCCTCTAAGTGTAAACGGACAAGCGACATTTACGTCATCCTCACTTTCAATAGGCACACACCAGATAACGGCGGCCTACGGGGGGAGTTCAAACTATTCGGCATCAACGACATCCGCACTCAGTCAGGTTGTAAGAACAGCAACAACAACGACAACCTTGACATCATCAGTCAATCCATCAACGTTAGGTGATTCAGTAACATTCACAGCCACGGTTGCGGGAACAGGCAGCACACCAACGGGTACGGTTACGTTTATGGATAACGGGACAACTATGGGCAGTGCTTCGATTGCAAACGGACAAGCCGCGTATACGACATCGTCTCTTTCGCCTGGAACTCACCCAATAACAGCAGTTTATTCCGGGGATAACAACAGTACGGCTTCGACATCGGCAGTACTCAACCAGGCCGTAGCTCCGGTAACTGCAACAACTGTTGTCGCCTCGTCCCTGAATCCATCAACATATGGCACGTCGGTAATCTTCACCGCGACTATCAGCAGTACAACATCACCAACGGGCACTGCCGTCTTTATGGACAACACAACCATTGTGGCCGCGCTTGCGCTGGATGGAAATGGACAGGCCGCATATACGACATCGGCACTTTCAGTCGGAGAGCATCCAATAACAGTGGTTTATTCGGGGGACGGCAACAACTTATCTTCGACATCTGCGGCATTGAATCAGCTCGTAATGTCAGCAACGGCAACAACCATCACCTCGTCTCTGAATCCATCGAAATATGGGGCGGCGGTAACCTTCACCGCAACAGTTACCGGTACATCGCCAACGGGTACAGTAACCTTTATGGACAACACAACCACGCTTGGCGCGATTTCTGTTAATGGAAAAGGGCAGGCCGTATATTCCTCCTCATCACTTTCAGTAGGAGTTCACCCGATTACGGCGGTTTATTCAGGAGACGCATACAATTTCTCTTCGACGTCCGCGGCGTTAAGTCAGGCCGTAGGTTATGGTTCAGCAACAACCATCACCTCGTCTCTGAATCCATCAAAGTATAGGGCGGCGGTAACCTTCACGGCAACAGTTACCGGTACATCGCCAACGGGTACAGTGACCTTTATGGACAACACAACCACCCTTTCTTCAGTGTCGCTTAGTGCAAGCCGAAAGGCCGTGTATTCCACATCCTCTCTTTTGGCAGGCACGCACCCAATAACGGCGGTTTATTCAGGGGATAATAACAGTTTATCTTCAAAATCTGAGACATTGAATCAACTCGTAACACCGGCAACGGTAACAACCCTCGCCTCGTCCCAGAATCCGTTGGCATACGGCACTGCGTTAACCTTAACGGCAACAGTTACAGGCGAATCGCCAACGGGTATTGTCACCTTTGTGGACAACACGACGATGGATAATACGACCGCACTTAGCACACTTGGGGCCGTTACGATTGATGGAAGAGGAAAGGCCTCTCTGATAGTCACATCGCTGGCAGCGGGAACACATTCGATTGTGGCGGTTTATAGCGGAGACGCGAACAATTTACCTTCGACCTCGACGGTTCTTAGTCAGATTGTGACGACAATAATCCTTACGTCGTCCCAGAATCCGGCAAACTATGGTGTGGCGGTAACCTTCACAGCGGCGGTTATGGGAAATTCACCAACAGGCACTATAACATTTATGGCTGGTGAGACGCCTATGTCAACAGTTTCGTTTGATGTAAATGGACAGGCCTCACTGACGGTTGTACCTTTGATCGGGACATATTCGATAACGGCGGTATATAGCGGAGATGCGAACAATCCGGCCTCGACATCAGCCGCACTGACTCAGGTAGTAGAGTCAATAACGGTCACATCGTCTATGAGCTCGTCTGCCTACGGAGTTCCGGTAACATTCACGGCAACGATTACCGGTAATTCACCCACCGGCACAATTACATTTATGGATAACACGACCACCACCCCTGACAACACAACTACTATTGACAACACAACCACCCTTGGGACGGCTGCCCTTGTTAACGGAGAGGCATCACTGACAACCGCGGCGCTGTCCATTGGCACACACTCGATAACGGCCATTTATGGCGGAGACTTATATAATATAGCCTCGACTTCATCTCCACTTACTCAAACAATAATAGATAACAACACAGTACAGACGGTTTCCTTTACAGTTGCGGGCAGTGGAGCAGTGCTGGTATATGACGATAACTTTAACCTGATATCAACTCAACGACAAGGCAGCAACACATCAATGCCGTATGGCACGGCAAGGATATTTTACTTCCAGCCGACCGAGGGCAGTGTGTTGACGTCGCTGACGTTAAACGGAAGGCCAATGCGGCCAGTCAGTATCATCAGGGCTATCATGACTGAAGATTACATCATCAGCGCTGTTTATTACCCGTAGAGGAGAGTTTCCCAGAAAAGGAAGGCAGGAATATTTATGACGGGTATACCAACTTATTCCGGGACATACTCAAAACCCTTTCTCTATGCAAATGAGCTATGGTATTAACGGGCTGTTGCCCAAATCCGGCGAAACTGAACAGGGAAATAGTACAATAAGGGGTAATAAATTCAGACATAAAGGGGCCAGTTCTTTATGCTGGGACAGTGGATAACTTTTTAGGATGTAGCCGACGCGGGGTCATCACGCATATTTCTGACATAAAAGCAATGATGGATAAGACGAATTTGTAATAATCACGCGTGCGGTGATATAATCTAATCGTGTACTATATATTAGTAGTTATCATAACGGCACTGCCCACTTCATGCACACGACGAAACGGGGCCTGGCACCTTCAACGGCCTCGACGAAGAGATGATAATAGTTGACAGCAGCGTTTATGTGGATAATTGAAAATGGCCGCTTATAATATCCCACTGCCAAGCGGCAGATCACCTAAGACATTTGAGATTCTAAGATATATAGGCCCGGGACTTTTTGTCACTGTAGGGTTTATAGACCCAGGCAACTGGGCGACAAACATGGCTGCAGGCGCTGCTTATGGATACAAACTCCTATGGGTAGTAACGCTCTCCACGGTAATGCTTATCGTGCTCCAACACAACGCAGCGCACCTGGGGATAGCAACCGGCCTCTGCATAGCCGAAGGGGCTGGAAAATATTTTAAACGGCTGACGGCCTCTTTATTTATTGGAACTGCGATGCTGGCCGCCGTGGCAACCGCCCTGGCCGAGGTGCTGGGGGCGGCAGTTGGCCTTCAGATGCTCTTTAAAATTCCAATTGCAGCCGGGGCTGTAATCACTTCGGTATTTGCGGCAGCGATGCTTCTGTCCAACAGTTATAAGAGACTAGAGGCGTGGATCATCGGGTTTGTCGCGATAATCGGCGTTTCGTTTATATTTGAGCTTGCCGTCGTAGATATAAAGTGGGGCGAGGCGTTGAAGGGATGTTTTATACCGCGGTTTCCCACCGGATCAATTACGGTTATCATGGGTGTGTTGGGGGCGGTTGTGATGCCGCATAATCTGTTTCTGCACTCTGAGGTGATTCAGAGCCGGAAGTGGAATCTCCAGGGGGACGAGGTAATTAATAAGCAGTTAAAATATGAATTCATGGACACAATGACGGCAATGATAATCGGCTGGGTAATCAACGGCGCTATGATAGTGGTAGCGGCAAGCGTATTTTATAGCCGCGGGATTGCCGTAACAGAGCTTCCTCAGGCTCAGGCAGTGCTGAGGCCGATTGCCGGCAATGCCGCCGCGGTAATATTTGCACTGGCGCTGTTGGCCGCCGGCCTTGCCTCTTCGATTACGGCAGCGATGGCGGGAGGGAGCATTTTATCAGGGCTGTATCAAAAACCCCTTGAAATCACAGACAAACACACGCGCGTTGGCATAGGTATTACACTACTGGGGGGCTTGCTTTTGATATTCATGTTGAATGACCCGTTTAAGGGCCTGCTATGGAGCCAGATAGCCCTTAGTGTTCAACTGCCCTGGACGATTTTTGGCCTCATCTACCTTACCTCGTCAAAAAAGGTAATGGGAAAATACGCAAACTCAACAAGAAACAAGATTTCACTGTTTCTTATGGCGGCAATTGTAACCATTCTGAACATACTACTTATTATTGATAGCATATAATACTATTTTTAAATCATATGTGCATTAATAATCAGTGATTAGCGTATTTATGAAATATCTTAGTCTGTCATTCCGGCTTGTCCGGAATCTGTCTCAGCACATCCTCAAGCCAAATACGATTCCGGACAAGCCGGAATGACGACAAGACAAGAAGGGTGATGACAATTTTTGTCGCGGAGTGAGATAAAATATATTATTGTAGGTATGATTTAGAAATGGAATAATACTTAGTGGCGTCCATAGAAACAATAAGATTTTTTTAGGGAGGTAAAACTTCAGATTACAAATGAACATGAAACCTATTTTATTCTGCTGATAGAAATTGAAAATCAAACAACCTGATGTCCGGGGAAAAACTATGATACCAATTAAAGGTATTTCTTATTGTCAAATCTCCATTGCTGGTTGCCGGTGTCATCCCTTATGAGAAGTTCCGATGTAATTACTGAGGATATGCAGATATTGGGCAGCCCACTTCCCGGGTGTGTACCTCCGCCGGTTATATAACAGTTTGAGAGTTCCTCTGATCTGTTATGTGGCCTAAAGTAAAACATCTGGTTTAAATCATGGCTCAGATTAAATACTGCCCCGTTATAAACATTGAAAGCTGTCTGCCAATCCATCGGCGTTACGATTTTCTCCTGTTCGATGTGTCTTTCAATGTCTTTGAGCTCGGTTTTAGCGGTGACAAAATCAAGAACCTGTCTCCTGAAGCCGTGCTTTATCTCATTCCAATTAATGGATGTCTTGTTATTGGGTACCGGCACGAGTATATAGATTGGGGACTTTCCATGTGGGGCAAGTGTGGAATCTGTGGCCGCGGGGTTATGAATATACACCAGAGATGAGGCCGAAGGTCTCTTAGTCATTGTAATATCATCCATATATTCTTTGAAATCCTCGCCGAAAATCAAATTATGGTGGGGCATGTCGTACTGTTTATCAACGCCAAGGTATAACATAAACGTTGAGCATGAGTATTGCCGTTTCTTCAGGTTGGCGTCTGTGTACTTGTTCCTGTTTTTCAGAAGATTTGACATGGCGTAGGCAAAGTCAGCGTTTATTATCACATAATCTGACTCTGCCTTTGTGCCGTCCTCAAGGACAATTCCAACTGCCTTTTTTCCATTTGTCAGAATGTTATTAACCCTTGCCGATGTGAAAATCCTGCCTCCATATCCTTCGACAACCTTTGCCATTGCCAGAGTTAGCTGGTTAAGTCCGCCCGTTACGTGATGAATGCCCCACCTGTGCTCTATAAAAGAAATCAACGAATAAGCGGAAGGCGCCTGCCACGGGGACATGCCTATGTACTTTGTCTGAAATGACATTGCAAGTCTCATCTTCTCGTTTGTAAAATATTTTTCGAGCCTGCCTATAAGGCTGCCAGAGACATTCATCTGCGGCAGCGCCTCTATAAATGACGGCCTTAGGAAATCGGTTAAACTGTTGTAAGGGGTTTTAAAACATCGCTCTATTCGATTGAATCTATACCGCTCATCGTGCCGAAATCTAAGATAGTTGTCGGCCTGGCCGGCAAATACACGTTTTATTTCAGATATTGTCTTTTCTGTGTCCATTGATGGATAAAACTCTGTGCCGTCATCAAATCTTAGTCTGTATAACGGGTCAAGCGGTGTGATTTCAACATAATCATGGATATTTTTACCGGCTAACCTGAAAATTTCCTCCATATACCGGGGAAGCATAAGGAACGTCGGCCCTATGTCAAATATATAATCGCCAAGCAGGAATCGTCCCGTCCTGCCGCCCACTGTACCTCCCCTTTCATATACGGCCACCTCGTAGCCCCTGCTTAACAACAGCATCGCGGCTGCAAGGCCGCCAGGGCCTGCCCCTATAATTGCAATCTTCTTTTTCATATCAGCGCTGACGCCTGCCGTACAATCTCATCAATAGACGGGTTATCCGAAATATCCCTTGCGTAATGGCAATATCGTACAACCATATCCCTGTCTATTATAAAAACTCCAGACAACTGAAAGATATCCCCCGAAGGTATGCCAGGCAGATGTCCCCGTCCTAATGCGCCAAGCCCGCGTATAATAGTCTTTGGCGACACTATACCTGTTATGCCTGCCTCGATAAGTCCATATGCCTTATAGAGGACTTTTCGCGGGTCGCAAATAATAACAAAAGAGGGCGAGTAATTCTTACGAAATGCCTCCGCCTGTTTTGGAGTGCCCATCCCTACGAGGATTATCTTTATCCCAAGTCCTTCAAGCCGGTCTTTTTCTCTGTGCAACTGCACAGCAAGCTCTTTGCAAAACGGTCAGCCGAAGTGGCGCAAAAAAACAAGAAGCGTATTACCCTGCCGCAACAGGCCGCTAAGGCTGGCTTCACTTCCGTCTGATAGACGTACCCTTGCGTCCGTTGCCATATCCCCTGTTTTTATCATCATTTCTTTCTCCTTATGTATCGTAATTTTAATCAAGCCTCTGACAATAGGTCAAGTGAAGCGAAAAGGGACGGTGTTTACCCGTCCCATGGCATCTCATCTATTTCGGCACTTCGCTCATAGGGATACCTGCCGCCTTTGCCACACCTTCACCATACGCCTTATCTGCCCTCAGACAATTGACAATATGGCGGATTTTTATTTCTTTGGGGGCATCTCCAATTGCACGCGCTGTATTTTCAAACAAAGCCTTCTTCTGCTCAGCGCTCATTATATTAAACAACTTACCGGGCTGGGAGTAGTAATCATCGTCTGTGCGATGGTCCCAGTGGTTGGCGGCACCATCTAACCCAAGCGCAGGTTGCGCAAACTCCTCCTGTTGCTGCCACTGCCCATAACTATTGGGTTCATAGCCGATGGTACTGCCGTGATTGCCATCTACACGCATGGCTCCATCTCTATGATAACTGTGGACGGGACAACGTGGCGCGTTGACCGGGATGAGGTGGTGATTTACTCCAAGTCGGTAGCGCTGAGCGTCGCCATATGCGAATAAGCGGCCTTGCAGCATCTTATCCGGTGAAAAACCTATGCCGGGTACTATGTTAGCCGGGTTGAAGGCTGACTGCTCAACCTCAGCAAAATAGTTCTCAGGGTTTTTATTCAGTTCCATTACGCCTGCTTCGATAAGTGGATAGTCTTTATGAAGCCACACCCTGGTAAGATCAAAGGGATTATATGGACACGTGGCAGCATCTTTTTCCGGCATCACCTGTATAGCGAGTGTCCATTTGGGAAAGTCCTTATTTTCAATACTTTCGTACAGGTCTTTCTGATGGCTCTCACGGTCTTTGGCAATGATGGCCTCTGCCTCCGCGTCTGTCAGGTTCTTAATGCCCTGCTGCGATGTGAAGTGAAACTTTACCCAATGTCTCTCATTTTTAGCATTATACATGCTGAAGGTATGGCTGCCAAAGCCGTGCATATGGCGGTATGTGGCGGGAATACCCCTGTCACTCATAACTATTGTGAGCTGGTGCAGTGCCTCGGGCAGCGACGTCAAAAAATCCCAATTGTTCTTAGCGCTGCGCATATTAGTACGAGGGTCACGTTTCACGGCATGGTTAAGGTCAGGAAATTTCAGAGGATCACGCATGAAAAATACCGGCGTGTTATTACCCACTAAGTCCCAGTTGCCTTCCTCTGTGTAGAACTTCACGGCAAAGCCGCGAATATCTCGTTCCGCGTCAGCAGCGCCGCGTTCCCCTGCCACTGTGGAAAACCTGACGAAGAGTTCTGTCTTCTTACCGATTTCAGAAAAAATCTTCGCCTTGGTGTAACGGGTGATGTCATGGGTAACGGTGAAAGTCCCGTATGCGCCTGAACCCTTTGCGTGCATTCTCCTCTCCGGGATAACCTCCCTATCGAAGTGGGCAAGTTTTTCTAAGAACCACACATCCTGTAACAGCATTGGGCCGCGTGGCCCTGCGGTCATAACGTTCTGATTATCGGCAACGGGTGTCCCTGCATTGGTTGTCAATTTCTTGTCTTTGTCTTTCATTTTAATCCTCCTTTTTTGCCTTACGAAGTTCCAAATATTTTACTCTGTCCCTTATGTATAAAAATACAAGTTACATATCACCACCAGCGCCAAAGGGCAATCAGGGCTGTTATTAAAAACACCAGCGCGAGATTCAAGTATGCAAATACATAGAAAACCCTCTCATGTGTCGGCCTTGAGGCAGCGGGGGTATCAGTCTTATGAACCAGCTTTCCAACAAACGGCATGGCAATGACCTTGTCTTCCCCATGCGGGGCTAATTTCAGGGCGTCTGTGAGGTCAACGCCGGCAAGATGCTTTGTCATGTGTCTGCCGCCTTTCCAGAGTTTACTGCCCGTAACGTCATAGATATTGTCCTTATAGACAATACATGCGGCAGGGCTAGTTTCTGAACCATCCATGAGAGAGACTTCATCAATGGACATCTCCGGCTTTAGTGGCTGTGGATTAGAGGTTTTTCTCTGCCTAAGCCTGGGGCCGATTACAAATGTAACAATGGATGCCGTTGCCGCCATCACAATAAAAAGAAATATCTTTATCGCCAGTATAACTCCAAACCTGCTCTGGTAAAACGCCTTGAATGACGAAATTCTCAATACAGTAAGCACTGTGCCGGTGATGGCAATTATTACAATAGAAATCCAGCCGAGGGCTAATTCCCCGCGGGGAAGCCCCTTTGAAGCATATGCGGGTTTCAGTAACAGGTGGACGTATATAATCGTCCCAAACCAGGCTATGGCGGTTATCAGGTGCAGGTATCCGACAATCAGCCTGATTACTCGCTGAGGGTTTGTTGGTTGTCTGAACATACCGCCGACTGCTTGCCGGAACTTTTCGCCCTCCTTTGTGAGGATGCCGCCTCCGTCAGGGTTGACATGACATGAGGCACATTGAAGACCGGTTTTTTCAGCATATTCAGGGGTTGCCAATACCAATGACGGTGATAGCGCTATGAACATAGTCCATATCAAAACAGCTAACATGCCGATACCAGCGCCAACCCTCATCCCTGCACTCCTATCTGAAACAGTGGCAACCTCAG
Source organism: Nitrospirota bacterium (assembly GCA_015233685.1). Lineage (GTDB taxonomy): Bacteria > Nitrospirota > Thermodesulfovibrionia > Thermodesulfovibrionales > Magnetobacteriaceae > Magnetominusculus > Magnetominusculus dajiuhuensis. The sequence continues at coordinate 42,469 of JADFXF010000005.1, forward strand.
AATATCGCCGCGCGTGATTATGATAACCGTCTATGGCCTTCATTGCCTCATATATGTCCTCATCGTTTATTGATACGCAAAAAGATATCTCATCACGCATTGTGACCTCCTTGTGCGATTTCTATATACCTCTCAACGACACAAACTACAGAGAGCCTTTACCGATTCGACAACATCATACAGCAACGCTGACATTTGTTCTGTCATCTCAATACCCATTGACTTGATACTGCCCATAAATTGCTCCCAGTCCTGTACTGTCCATGCGCCCTTAGTTTCTGAGATGAAATCCACAACTTTCCCGCAAACAAGCGGCAGTACCTCCTCTATGTTACCACAGGGATGCTGCACTAAGTAGAATCTCTTCAGGGTATCAAGCATTGTACCGAGTATGGCCTCGAAATGCCTTTGAATTACAATCCCATTTTTCTTAAGCTCTAATATGAAATCAATCCAGTCATCAGGCGCCCATTTCCCTTTGTGCTTTGCAACGAATTTTAACGACAAGGCAAGCAACACCCTTAGATCTCCACTATCTGTTTTGTTTGACCCGGTGTATAGATGGTAAGTGTTCTTTCCATTTTCCTTCGCGTGATACATTGCGGCGTCCGCCTTTTTCATCAGTGTCTGGGTATCGAAACCGTCCTCTGGATAAAAACTTATCCCGATACTGGCGCCAATTGCACAGTAGGGGACGTCAAAACGAAAAGGTTTTCCAATTGACACAATTATATTTAGCGCAACCGTCTCCGCATCCCTGGGGTTGGTGAGGTTGGTAAGTATGACGACGAATTCGTCGCCGCCTAAACGGGCTGCCGTGTCAGTATCACGTATGTGGTTTTGTATTCTCACCGCTATATCCTTCAGTACGACATCCCCCGCGTCGTGCCCCATTCTGTCATTTATACACTTGAACTCGTCTATATCAATCAGCAGCAGCGCAATAATCGTTCCATTACGTTTAGACTGCCTTAATGCCTGGTCAAACCTGTCAATAAACAGTGCCCTGTTTGGAAGTCCTGTCAGGAAATCATAATGTACCAGCTCTTTTAGTTTAGTTTCTGTTTTATGCTTATACAATGCCATTTGAATAGTGAAATTAGTCAATTCAGGTTCAAATGGTTTAGTAATATAAGCATAGGGTTCGGTCATCTTGGCATGTTCCAATGTCTTGGGGTCTGAATGGGCGGTGAGATAAATGACTGGTATGTTAAACCTGTTTTGGATTTCATAAGCGGTTTCAACGCCGTCGCGCTCTCCCTTAATTTTTATATCCATGAGTATCAGGTCTGGCCTGTCTCTCTCCGCGTTTTCTATTGCCTGCGCCGATGACGACGATATTGAAGTGACAATATATCCAAATTTCTCCAACCTATTTTTTATATATGCACTGGTTATCCCTTCATCCTCTACTATCATGATTCGTGCGTTGTCCATCTCTAATACCTCCTTATACCGTTCGTTTATTTTCAAAATTAATACTGAATTTACTTCCTCGCGCAGCACTGTCCAGCCATATAGTCCCTTCGAGTTGCTCTACGAGTATATTTACTATCTGCATACCTAAACCTTTTGAGTTTTTGAAATCTACACCCTCTGGAAAACCGGCGCCGTTATCGGATATTATCAGCTCCAACATTTGTGCATACGGCGGAATCATTTCTGATTGCGACAGTTTCTCTTCCGGGGCCGCCTTGTCAATTTTCTCATCAAGAGAGTGGATGGCGATATCAACCTGGCATTGCTCGTTCTCCACGCAGACAGATTCAGCGGGGAAGGCGTGTTTTAAAATATTAGTTACAAGCTCATTAATTATCAGTCCACATGGAATCGCTATGTCTATCCCCAGGTCAATATTATCTATGGCGATTTTAACAGCAACACTTTTGTTATGTATGCGGAAATTCCTGAAATACCCGTCGGTCAACTGTGTAACATATTCTCTCATGTTGATGTTAGTAAACCCCTCCGACAGGTATATCTGCTCATGGACATGGGCAATTGCCTGTATTCTACGCTGGCAATCCTCAAACATCCTGTAATAACGGCTATCTGACACATAGTCCATCTGCATACCAAGCATCCCTGAAACTATCTGGAGATTGTTCTTGACGCGGTGGTGGACTTCCTTCAGGAGTATATCTTTTTCCGCAAGGGATTTTTTCAATTTATCATCCATTTCCTTTCGCCTTGTAATATCAGATATAGCGGAAATAGACCCGGCATACCTGCCAGACTCATCGGTGATGAATACCATGGAGACAGCCGCGGTGATTTCTTTGCCATCCTTACGCCTGAGTATAACTTCCATACGGTCATTTTCCCATGGCTGAGTTTGATATTTTAAGCTGTGCTGGCCCTTGACGTCTGACTCATAGCCGATGAAATCAAAAAAACTCGCTCCTGCCATATCATCGGCCGTGTAGCCAAGCATATCGGCCATTGCCCGATTGACAAACGTGGTTCGGTTATCCTTGTCCACAGCCCATATGCCCTCTCTTGACAGGTCTACGAGCTGGCGGTATTTTTTTTCACTTTCCAGTAAATACATGGTTTTCTCTGCCACCTCAATCTCCATTTGCGCGTTGTATGTCTTGATGGACACAATAAATCCGCCAAGCAAAGAAACGATTGTAAAAACCCCTGCTGCCCCGAAAAAAGCTGCCAAGCCGCGCCTTTCGCTGAAATAACTCATAGCCGGCACGGCCTTGATATTAAGGGTCAGCCCTGCCACTTCAATTGTCTTTACGTAATTCAGTTTCGAATGTTCAACTATGCCGGAAGGGACATGCCGGTAGAGCATCCGCTTATCCTGAGGCAGCCCCTGAATCTGAATGTCAAATACCGCAGATTTATATAACGAGTCCTTTCGGCGAAAACTCTCATCAAAAATATTTTTGACACGAAACAAGCCGACGGTAAAACCCCTTAGATTGGCGCGTCTGGCCTGCAATGTCTTTGGGTTGCCGTGGTAAACCGGCATCAATACCATGATTGCCTTAACGCCTTTTTCAACCTCGCTTATGAGTACAATCGGCTCTGAGACGGTAATTGCCCCTGTGTCGCATGCCTTTTCGATAATCTTTCGTCTCACTGCCTCAGAGGCGAGGTCAAAACCTTCAACCCTAAAATCCCTCCTGGCTCTGGACTGTCTGTAGTAAACTGGAAAGTATTCGTCTCTTGCCGGAACTGGAATATTCTTATCTCCCGACTTTTCAAATATATAGTAATCCGGCAGGATTGCCTTCTTGCGCGCAGTCAGTTCAAATTCTGTCTTCTTAGAATATTTCACGCGAGGTAACCACTCAAAGGCGTAAAAGGAGGGATGTTTTTCAAAAATGTCCTTCATGAAGCTGGAGAAATTATCTGCTGTCACATCCTCTACTGAATCGAAAAGCCTCGCCAAATCGTATACCTGATCAAAGTTACTATCCAGTTCGCCTTCAATGACTGCCGCATGGTCATCAACAGCGCGTTTGAAAAGTTCAAAGTTACCCGCGTCTATATTGGCGGCAATAGCATAGTAAACCACGCAGGACACAGCGGCGCTGACCAATACTATGACAGTAATCCATAGTTTACTTATGCGCTGCATAAAAGACCTCACTATACATCTCAAATCCTCCGGCTCTACTGCTCTTTTATGCTATTTTGAAACTTAATGCTAAACTTCGTTCCGTGTGTGCCGTCTAACTCGATAGTCGCTCCAAGTTGTCTTACAAGTATCAGCACTATCTGCATACCTAGCCCTTTACTCTTTCTGAAATCTTTGCCTTCCGGAAAACCGACGCCGTTATCAGATACGACTATTTCTAACGCTGCAGAGTAAGGCGGCATCCATCCAGGCAGCTCCGTCATTGACCAGTTTTCAGTCTGGACTACCATACCGATGTTGTCATCTAACGAGTGGATAGCAACAGTTACTTCACATGTCTTGTTTGTAATACAGGGATTGCCTATGGGGAAGGCGTGTTTCAACGCGTTTGTTAAAAGTTCATTCATTATCAATCCGCATGGAATCGCGATATCTATTCCTACTGAGATATGGTCTATATCGGTTTTAATCGCAATCGTATCATCAAGGATGAGATTCTTTGAGTATCCTTCAACAAGCTGAGCGACATAATCTCTCATATCAATATTCGTGAGACCTTCTGAGCGGTACAGCCTCTCATGGATGAGGGCAATAGATTGTATTCTACGCTGACAATCTTCAAACATATTGTGGTAATTCTGGTCTGATACATATTCCATCTGCATACCAAGCATCCCTGAAATAATCTGAAGATTGTTTTTAACCCGATGGTGGACTTCCTTTAGAAGCAATTCTTTCTCCGCAAGGGATTTCCTTAATTGAGCATCTAACTCCATACGTTTCGTAATATCCGATATGACTGCGACTGATCCGGCATAGCCACCTTTGCCATCAGTAATGGACGCCACTGAGGCGGATGCATTGACAGCTTTGCCACTCTTATGAAGAAATACAAGCTCGATACGGTCTTTTTCTCCTGATTGAACCTGATGTTTTAAGCTGTTTATCGCCTTGAGCCTCGACGTATCGTCCAAAAACTCTAAAAATAGCACTCCTTTCATCTCATCGTCCATGTAACCGAGCATGTCGGCCATCGCCTGATTAACAAATGTGGTAAGGTTGTCTTTATCCACAGCCCATATGCCCTCCTGAGACAGCTCAACGAGCTGGCGGTATTCTTTTTCACTTTCAAGCAGTATTTGTTCCAATTCTTTACGCTCGGTAATATTTAGTACAGCGGCAAAACACCCAATGTAATGTCCTTGCTCATCAAGAAGAGCCGACGCGGACACAAACACATGTATCGTTGAGCCATCCTTGTGCAGTAAGGAAAATTCCAGACGCGCACTTCCCTCTTTCTTAATATGGTTTTCTATAGCGGATATCGCAATAGACCTCATGTTTTCATCCATAAAGTCTAAAAAATTCCTCCCCATTATCTCTTCAACCGTGTAGCCAAGCATGTCGGCCATCGCGTGGTTAACATATGTGGTTAAGGCATTCTGGTCAATGAGCCATATACCCTCCTGAGACAGCTCGATGAGCTGGCGATATTTTTTTTCACTTTCCCGCAACTTCGCGGTTTTTGACGCAACCTCGGTCTTCATTTGAGCAGTGTATGTCCCGGCGGAGACAACAAATACACCGAACAAACAAATTATTATAAAAACCGCAGCCCCATAGTAATACGGCTGCCGGCCACGCCTTTCAGCAATATATTTCACGTCAGGCACGGCCTTGATTTCAATGGTCTGTCCAACCGCTTCAATGGTCCTGATATAATTCAGTTTCGACAAATTATCAACGCCAGGTGGGGTGTGCCGGTAAAGCAGGCCCTCATCGCCGGGCAGCCCCTGAAGCTTAATATCATATACCGTGTGTTTGTTCAGATCGCCATGTGCGATAAAACTCTTTTCAAAAATATTTTTGACCCGAAATGTACCAAAAGTAAATCCCCTAAGATTTGTGCGTCTGTCCTGTACAGTCTTAGGGTTGCCATAGTAAACCGGCATATATATCTGCAATGACTTCACATCTCCCGAAGGTTCGGTTATAAGCCTGATCGGCTCTGTGGCAGCCATATCTCCAGTATCACGGGCCTTTTCGAGAGCCTTTCGTCTCATTGGAGAAGACGCAATATCGAAACCTTTGATCCTGATATCCCCCTCGTTATCCTGCCTTCTGTAATGAAAGGGAAAGTACTCGTCTCTTGCCCGGACAGCAACGTCTTTACCTCCCTCCCGCTCAAATATGAAGTAATCCGGCAGTATTCCCTCGCGGCGGGCAGTCAGTTCAAATTCTGCTTTCTTAGAATATATAACGCGAGGTGCCCACCCAATGTTGTAAAATGAAGGATGGTCTTTAAAATCCTCCTTTTTAATAAAGCCATAGAAATTTTGGGCGGTTACATTTTCCACTGAATCAAAAAGCCTTGCTATATCATATATCATGTGAAAGCTATCACTGAGGTCTCTTTTGATATCCCCTGCCTGTTCATCAACCGCTTGCCTGAACAATGCAAAGTTATCGGCATCTATTCGCTGAACGGCTGTGTAATAAACCACAATGGCAGCAGCAGCGCTGAGCAATACTATGACGATAGTCCATAGCTGATTTCGTTTAGCTATCAAACTGTCACACATAGCGCTGCTATTACTTTTAAAACATGCACTGCTGCCACCTCTATATGGTTCGATTGTTTATAATACATCTGCTTTCCGGCAGAGAAATTGGGTATTTTCCCCACCCTGACTAATGTATTATGAATCAATCTTACGGCCCGAATGTCGGAAGCGCCGCGGAACTCACGAGCGTTGCCCCGTTCATCGTCCAGATTACGGTGCTGCCCGCATTTTGATTTCTCCAATAAATCCTGACGTAACCGTTTGAATCAGGTTTTGTTGCCGCGATCATTGTCCAGCCTGGGTCTGTCACCTGGGTCATCAGATAATAGTTGCCAACGTTAGTGCCGATGAGATCCCAAAAAAGGTTATAACCGGCGGTCTTATTTCTCCACAGTACGTCCGTATGTCCATCGTGGTCCATGTCGGCGGCACCACCAATTACCCAGCTCTCATCAGATAACGCGGGCAGAGAATCAGCACTGGAGAATGAGGTGCCGTTTAAGTACCATATTGCATTATAACCATTAACCAGGTGCCTCCAGAGGATGTCCTGGTACCCGTCGCCGTTAAAATCCCCTATGGCGCCCACTATCCAGTTCCTGTCGCTTAACGTCGGAAGGGATACATAACTTTGTACGGTCGCGCCGTTCATGAGCCATATCATGTTTTCGCCGGTTGAGACGTTTCTCCATAAGATATCCGCGTAGCCGTCATTGTTGAAATCGCCCACTCCCTCAACAAGCCACGTATTTGTGTCGGCGAGGGTTGGAAGAAATACTCCACCCGTTACGCTGGTACCATTCATCAACCACAAGTAGTTATAACCGTTTATCATATCCCGCCACAATATCTCAATGTTGCCGTCCTTGTTGAAATCGCCAACTCCAACCATCGTCCAGTTTGTAGATAGCCCTGCGCCGGTGATGTAGCCAGAGATAGACTGAATCTGTGCGGAGGTCAGGGAATGAATTGCGGAGTTGCCTATCATTTGTGGAATTGTCACTATGGCGTTGGTTATCTTTGAGGCGGAGGCGCCTACAAGCCGTGGGTCGGTTGTGGGCACCGTGTTGTGGCATGATATGCAATACGTCGAAAAGAGCGTGCCGCCCGCGCTGTCCGCGCTTGCGGTTGCCTGGCTAGCCGCCGTGTAAATTATTGCGGCCATAACCAGTACTAATAGTAGTCTGCTATGTTTCATATGTCCTCCTTTTTTAATTGTTAACATTTAAGCAGCAGCCTGTTCCCTTTCGGGTTGACAGATATGCACCTATTATACGCCTATGCCCATATGGCTCGGTTGATATATCTGCGACTCAATATGGTCTATGTGGCACTCTTCTTGTACCGACAGATATGAACCTATGCCCATATGGGTTATTTGATATATCTGAGACTCAATTTGGGACAGGTGGTTCTCCTCATCCTTTAGTATATCTTCCAGCATTTTCCTTGTGCCAAAGTCACCGAGGTCAGAGCAGACCTTAATTGCCGAGCGGTATGTCCTGATTGCCCTTTCTTTGGCATTGTGTTCGTCATTAAGCTGCCTTTCCACACTGGCAGACACATGGATTTCATTTGAAGTGCCAACTACAGGCATACCTTCAAGAAGAATAATTCTGGCAATCAGTTTCCCTGCGTGCTTCATTTCATCAATTAAGCGCTTCTCCACATTCATGTGCAGGCGTTCGTAATCCCAGTTACTGCACATCTCCGCGTGAACTATATACTGGTTTATCACGGTCAGCTCATCAGCAAGCAAGGCATTTAACAGCTCAATAGTTTTTTCGTCACCTTTCACGTCTTCCTCCTTTAGAATAATCTAATTTAATTAGTTTTGTCATTCCTGCGAAAGCAGGAATCCATAAAACTTACGCTTAGGTTGCCTCCTCGTTTATACCTCCTGTATTTCTGTGTACGTTTTTAATAGAACCTATCCAATTCTTTTAATGTGCTTTTCATGGAAAAGCCCTGCCTGACAAGCGGGACTTCTTTCAGTATTGATATGCGCTGTTCAAAGGTCGGCTTGTCATTTACGT
>JADFXF010000060.1 GCA_015233685.1 Nitrospirota bacterium
CCCTTGAAATGCCTTTTTCTATTACCTCGCGATGAAAGGCCTCGCTGCTTAACATCCCGCCCAGGGTAGTTCCCAACGATGCCCGAGATCGGAAGAGCAGGATCGGAAGAGCACACGTCTATGCCACAGCCCGGGACATTACCGACCGTAAGATGCTTGAAATTAGCCTGATAAAAGCAAGCGAGGTTAGAATAAGATTAGAAGAACGATATAAAAGAATTCTTTCTGCCTCTATTGAGGGTTTTTGGATGCTGGACATGGAAGGAAATATCCTGCAAGCAAATGAGGCATATTGTAAAATGTCAGGATATACACAAGAGGAGTTGACGCACATGAACGTAAGAGATATTGACGCGATAGAAACTCCTGAAGAAACAAAAAGACGCCTGATGACAATAGAGGAGATAGGGTGCGTCAGGTTTGAATCTAAACATAGGTGTAAGGGCGGCAGGATTATGGATGTTGACGTAAGTGTCAATTTTATCAAGCAAGACAACATAATGTTTTCATTCATAAGGGACATAACATCCCGTAAACAAATGGAAGAGGCGATAAGGCAGCAGAATCTGAACCTGCAAAAGAAAGTCGAAGAGGAGGTTGCCAAAAACCGCGAAAGAGATCAACTCGTCTACGAGCAATCCAGACACTTGTCTATGGGTGAGTTACTGGTCAACATATCTCACCACTGGAGGCAGCCGCTGTGTGGAGTGTCGCTTTCGGTTCAGGACATAAAGGACGCATATCTTCATAACGAATTAGACGGGCAGTATCTGAACAAAAATATAGAAATTGCCATGTCCGAGTTAAAATCATTATCTGACACCATAGATAATTTCAGGAATTTCTACATCCACGATAAAGAGCAAAAAGAATTCAATATATCAGATGAAATAAACAAAGCCGACGCCCTTATTGAAGGGTATGTCAAAGAGAGGGACATTGTTATCAACAAGGACTTAGACACTACTCTGACGACACGAGGTTATCCGAATGAGTTTGCCCAGGTAATCTTAAATATTCTAACCAATGCCAAAGACTCATTTGAAAGAATGGATCTTCCCGATGGTATTATAAAGATAAAATTATATAAGGACGGCGGCACAGGCAGGAAGATTATAACCATTATGAACAACGGCGGTGAGGTTGCCGAGGATATAATAAGCAAGGTATTTGATCCATACTTTACCACCAAGGACAAGACCCGGGGCACCGGAATGGGGTTATACATGGCAAAGGTGATAATCGAGAAAAATATGAACGGCACGATAGCGATGAGAAATAGCGATGGTTGGTGCGAACTGAGGATTGAGCTATGATGGACGAATCTGTATTAAAGGCAATAAGGGTGTTATATGCAGAGGACGACATGTATATAAGGGCATTGGTTGCCCGTTTTCTAAGGAGAAGGGTTGCCAAAGTCTTTGAAGCGGCTAACGGTAAAGAAGGTTTGGACATCTATATCTCAAACAAGGACGAAATTGATTTGGTGATAACCGATATTCAAATGCCTGTTATGAGCGGGATGGCAATGATAATGGCAATTCAGAAACTAAATGACACACAGCCGATTATAATAACAACCGGCTACAATGACGAACTCCATACAAGCGACAAGGTTTGCAGAAACATAATCAAACCCATAGACAATGATAAACTGATTGAAGCAATGCTGTGTTGTCTGGGTGTGAACAAGGGATAGTTACTAAAAGATTAAAGACGAAGGGGGATAATCCCCCTTCACCCGTATTTTTGCACACGTTTTGTCTATTGAATTTTGGGCTGCCGCCCGTTGGCGGCTTGGGAGGGTTTATTAACGATGCCAGACAAGATAATAATCTACGGCAAGGCGGGCTGACCCTACACCGAAAAGGCCAGGTCGGCCTACGGTGACAGGGCTGAGTATGTTGATGTACTAAAAAACAACGCCAATATGGCGGCTATGCTCAAGCACTCAGACGGTGTAAGGCAAGTGCCGATAATCGTCGAGGGCGAAAAGGTAACAATCGGCTGCGGCGGTACCTGAGGGGTATAATCAACATCGGCGGTCAGCCGGTATGAGCAGTATTATTAAAAACCTTTACCATTTCTGCGCTGAAATTGTCCCATCTGAGGTTGTTTCTTATAAATAGCCTCCCTGAGAGAGCGGTTTCTTTGTATTTTTTGAGGTTCTGATATACGTCTGACAGCGCCGCCACGTAATCGCCGGTGACAATGCCTATTCCCTCCTTTGATATGATGTCAGAGGCGGTCATGTCTTTCGATACAATAACGGGGACACCGGCAGAGAGGGCCTCAAACGGGGTCAGCCACCCACCCTGCTCTCTTATCGGGTGAAGAAGTACATCTGCGCGGTGGAAGAAAACCCTTAACCGCTCTCTGTTTACGTGGCCGGTAAACAGGACTTGTTCCTGGAGGCCCTCATCCTGGACGAATCTCTTTAATTGCCGTATGTAGGTATCCTCGCCATATCCGGCAAGGACAAGCCTTATGCCGGGGATATCTTTTTTCAGCAGCTTGACACACCTAAGGCTCTCCATCTGATTCTTGAACTCCCCCAGATGCCCCACATGGATAACGATGAAGTCGCTGCTTCGTTTGATATAAAAATCATCCGGTTTGGCCGAAAAAAAATCATAGTCTATACCATAATGAATAACGTGCGGGTTTACAGAGTAGGTGGCCATAAATCTCCCCGCGTTATATTTATCTGCAACAACGGCCTGCTTTATGTATCTCTTAACTATCTGCCTGTCGGCGGCATAAAAGACCTTTTGGGCAAAGACATTCGGCACGGTGTGTTCCCATGAGTTGAGATATACATCCGGCGGCTCGTGACACATCCAGACAACCGGCCTGGAAGCGGGGAAAATAGAAAACTCCGCGGGAAAGTTGTGCACATTTATGACGTCATATCTTTTGGCGTGCCGCCTTACGCCCTTATTCAGAAGCCACATATCTTTGAGAAAATCAAGCTGCCAGTTTTTTGAACGCTTATAAGGTGATTTAAAAATCGGCGTACAACAGAGGTCATTTTCAATCTCAGGCAGGATGTTCGTAGTAAGCAGGGCGTGTTCAATGCCCGTTTTGGCCAGATACTCGGCCAACTTAACCACAACAAGCTCCGCCCCGCCATATATGTTCATTGACGGCTGTACGATTAACACCCTCATCGCCATTTATCTAAGAAACCCCTCCGCCTCGCTCAAATCTACAAACGAATTAATATTGGCATACCTGTCACAAATGTCGAACGACTTCACCGTCTTGCCGTCATCAATGGCGCATTGAATTAAGTCGGGGAGTTCTTTCTCCTTCCTCTGGTGGTGAATAGGCGTTACGGCGGCATAGTCAAATATCTCGTTTTTGAACACGCAACTGCCCGTGCCCATGAAATTATTCAAAGGATTTCTGGGTTTTTCCACCAGGCGGTATATGCGGTCGTTTTCGTCTTTGATCATCGTATATGTGCGTTTTATCAAGTCGGTGTTATCAACCCATAAGACGCCACAAAGGGCAAACACACCGCCCTTGTTAAACTCATCTATCATCTGTCTGTGCCTTGGATTTACCATAAGCTCATCACCCAGAAATAAAACAAAATCCGCACCGGCTATCGTGTCCTTAGCGCATTCCATCGCGTGAACCAGGCCCTTCTGTTCCCACTGAATGACATATTTAACAGGCGTGTCCTTGTATTTGGTTCCGAATGCGTTGATTATTTCCTCGGCCTTGTAACCGACAACGAGGACGATTTCCCTGATGTCTGTGGCAGCCGCACGCTCAAGGACATGTTCAAGGACATGTCTGCCGTCTACGTTAATCATGCACTTGTTGCGCACAGAGGAGAGTTCGTTTATCCTGTTGCCCCTGCCACCGGCTAAGATTAACGCCTTCACTGTGCCGCCCTATCAATGAAGAACAGGCCGGTAGCCTTTATCCAGTCAACAAGCGCCCCTATGCCCTCCTCCGGCATCACAGAGGGCGACCAGTTGAGCTGCCTCTGCGCCTTTTGTATATCGCAGATGAAGTATCGTAAATCACCATGCCTGTCCGGGGCAAAGCGCACCTCCGACGCAACCCCGATAATCTCCGAGAGTATATCAATACATCTTAGAAGGGATATGGCGGTCTTTCTGCCGCCTCCTATGTTGTAGATACCCGGCCTGCGTGTAATATAAAACGCGTGAAACGCCTCGCACACATCAGTGGCATAGACGATGTCCCTGACCTGTTTGCCTGTGCCGAATATCGTTATCGGTCGGCCAAGGATGCTGCGAATAGCAAAGTTTGCCACCCAGCCGTGGTCCTCGCCACCAAATTGTCTGGTGCCATATATGCCGGTGAGGCGAAAGCTGGCCGCCTCGGTCTTGTATGTGTCTATGTATGTATGAACATAAATATCCGCCGCGGCCTTAGATGCGTGAAGGGGTGTGAGGGTTCCCTCCAGTGTGGGGTGCGTCTCGCCAATAGTGTCGGGGTCTCTTTCGTATTTTGATGGACCTTCTGTCAGTGTCTCGTTTATCTTATTTCCATAGACGTGGACTGTGGCGCAGCTCACGGCGGGGATTTTTAATTTCCTTGCCGCTTCAAGCACATTAAATGTGCCCATGACGTTTGTCGTTACGTCAAGGCGGGGGTCTTCCCAGCTTATCGTCATAGCGGGCTGGGCTGCCGTGTGAATTATATAATCGCACCCGGAGGCGCTGTCTATCAGCTCGTCGAAATTCCTCACATCTGCCGTGATAAGTTTTACGCCTAAACCTTTGAGATAATCAAGATTGTACGTGCGCGCCTCATCCGCCGCAAAACCCGTCCTCAGCAGCTCGTGCTTTGTCATATTGTCATAGGAGATGACCTCAGCCCCCTTTCTGATATAAAACTCACACACATGCCCGCCTAAAAAACCACACCCACCGGTAACCAAGACCTTCAACCTATATCCCTCCCGTGCGTCAAGTTGTTAACGCAATACTTTATATATTGCTAAAGTGACTCTTTACATATGTCGAGTATTCTCTGCGCTGTGCGCCTCCATGAAAATTTCTTAACGTGCTCCTGCCCTTTTTTTATCAGTCCAGCCCGCAGTTCTTCATCATTTGCAAGGGATCTCATCGCCCGTGCTATCTCCTCCACGTTCAAAGCGTCTACTATGATGGCGGCGTCTCCGGCAATCTCAGGAAGGCTCCCCCTGTTTGAGACAATTACCGCCGTCCCCGATGCCATTGCCTCAAGCGGGGGAAGTCCAAAACCCTCTGTCAACGACACCAGCACGTTGGCACAGGCACCGTTATAAAGAGCCGGCAGTTCGTCGTAAGACACGTAGTCAAGGAATCTCACGCCGCTGAGCATACGGTTTCTTATCATGGCGGTCAACCGCCGCTCATATGCACCGTCCGGCCTCCTGCCGACGATGGCGAGCGTATAATCATCCCCTATTGCCGCAAAGGCCTCTATAAGGGTCTCGATGTTCTTTGATGGCAGCACACTGCCGACATAAAGGAAATACCTGCCCGCCACAAGGGCGTATTTGCCAAGCACGGCTGCCTTTTTTTCGGCGGTTGGGACAGTAAAATGCCCCTTGTCTATGGCACCGTGAACTACCTCAATTTTATCGGTGGAAATCCCATAGTGCCCGATTATATCTTTTTTCGTATTCTCAGACATAGCGATTAGTTTTTGTGCAGAGCTAAACACAAAAGGAAGCCTGTATTTGAAACTCAGATGCCTCATAAGCGGGACATTGTTCTTATATAACAGTGGGGCAACGTCATAAACGGTGACTATTTGCGGCACGCAATCTATCATGGGGGGGCAGAGGATTCCCTCCGGTATGGGGGTATAAAACACATCGGCCTTTGCCTGTTTGATGAGTGTGGGCAGGACAAACTGCGTCCACGCGGCGCGCGCCAGATAGATATTGCCGCCAAGGACACGCCGTGAATTTGCGAATATTTTATTTACACGCCCTCTGTCAACTTTCAGCATGGAGCCTTCGACAGTCCACACAACAAGGTCATCGTGCAAAGAGGCCAGCTCGTTGACAATATTTATGGCGGCCATTCCAATACCCGAAGGTCGCGCGTCTTCTAATATCGTAGCGTCAATCGCCAAACGCACAGCGCAGCCCGCCGGATGTGTCAATCATTTCACAAAAATCCATCACTAATTCTACTTGATTTGGGGTTTTTTAATCAAATGAAATCATATGAACACCAGGGCAAACGCATTAGGAAAATAAAGCAGAAATTTCCTATGCAATCAGTCCTCCATGTCCCTTTCCGTCATTCCGGCTTGTCCGGAATCTTCCCTAAATGTGGGTATTTTATGATAATTTTGCATATACTGAGTCAAAAGACAGATTCCGGACAAGCCGGAATGACGGACTAAGAAAAGGACAGTTCTACTTTGCTGTGACAAACTTCCAATGAGAACTTGTTTTATCCGTCAGATCAAATTTACCATGGCATCAGCACTGCGGTGCTGTCTTTTATGAGATAAATGGAATCCGCCGTCTCCCGCAGCAGGTTCAAATTATGCGACACCATGATGATTGTCCGGTTGTCCTGCTTTAATTCTCTTATCTTATTGATGCACTTATTCTGAAAGTCAACGTCGCTTACTGACAGGATTTCGTCAAACAGTAAAATCTCCGCTGAGCTGTTTACCGCCACGGCAAAACCAAGCCGCAGGTACATGCCTGATGAGTATTTCTTTACGGGCATGTCAATAAAACCCTCCAGCTCTGAAAATGCTATTATACCGGGCATCCTTGCCCGTATGTCCTTTATCTCCATACCGATGATTGTGCCGTTTACGTAGATGTTTTCCCTGCCAGTCAAATCGGGGTGAAACCCGGCGCCGACCTCAATAAGCGGTGCCACTGTGCCGTTTACGGCTACGCTGCCCAGTGTAGGATATGTGATTGAGGAGATTATTTTAAGAATCGTGGTCTTACCCGCGCCGTTTGCGCCGTATAATCCAACGACGTCCCCTCTTTTAAGCGCCAGATTAACGTCTTTAAGCGCCCAGAATTCGTCCTTGCTCAGGGCGTCGCCTGTCTTGTGTTTAAACAGGCCGACTATCTCCTCACGCACCGACCTGTGAAAAAACTCCGATATGGAGTATTTCTTCCACACACCGCAAAGCTCCAGCGCATACTCAGATGACATCGGCAAATGCCCTTTCTATTTTTATAAAAAACCTGCTCAAAACCACGTAAAAAATAGTGATTACCACACACACAAACGCCATCTGCCAAAGCACTATCCCCCTACCCTCAAGGAGAACCCTTCGCGTGTTTTCGATAATAAATGTAAGGGGATTAAGAAACAGCAGCAGCTTCATCTTCGTACTTAGTGAATCCACCGAGTACATAACGGGAGACATAAAAAACCACAGTTGAATGAGAAAATTAGACGCCAGCCTGACATCCCGATAGTAAACATTAAGTCCAGCCAAAAACAGCGACACCGATGTGGTAAATACGACAAGTAAGACAATCAGGGGAAAGAGCCATAGGGCATTCCACGTCAGCGGAATCCTGTAAATCAGTATAAACACAAAGAGAATCACAGCGCATATAAAGAAATCCAGCAAGGCGGCGGTAATGCCGGCAAGAGGAAGCAGTTCACGGGGGAAATATATCTTCGTTATAAGCTGGTAGTGGTTTGTCAGAGACGGGATGGAGGCGTTGAGGGAATGCGCGAAAAATGTCCACGGTATCAGTCCGGCAAAATAGAAAATAAAGGATGGGTAACTGGATACGTGTAACTTCATAATGTAGGTGAAGATAAACGTAAACAGGAGCATCATAGACAACGGCTGCAACCCCGCCCACATTACGCCGATTATCGTATAGCGGTACCTGACGGCAAACTCCCTCCACACCAGTACGATAAACAACTGCCTGTATCTTATTACCCTTCTTATGATATCCATTATATGTGCGGCACAAACATTGCACCCTAGTACACTATATGAACGGCAGTTTTGTCAAGACGCTGAATTCTAATTCTTCAAAATGGGGCTTGGCAGCGATTGATTTTACCATTTATTTTATGCTACAATGCGTGATTGTGCTTTGTGGAATGTTTGAGCTGGCTGATAGTGCGCCGATAAAGGGCCGATAGTGGATAGTGTGCTGACAAGGGGTTATATGCCCCGGGAGATTTGTTGATGAAAGAGAAGGACATTTTTGAAGAAATAATCAGTATAGGAAAAAAACGTGGTTCGCTGACCTATGATGAAATAAACGATGCCCTGCCGTCAGAGTTTTTCTCACCTGATGAGATTGAAGACCTCATGGATCTCCTCCAGGACATGGGGGTAAAGGTCGTTGACCATGACAATGCGGCACCTGTTTTAGAAGCGGAAGATGAAATCGAAGGATACGAAAAAACTGAAGACCTCGTTCAGGCATATTTCCATTCAATGGGCGATATTTCTATCCTCAGCAAAGACGAAGAGACAGAACTTGCCAAGAGCCTTGAAGAGGGTCGGGAGATTATTAAGACAATCGTCACTTCGTTCTCTATTTACAACAGGTTTGAGGCTGGCCTTGACCTCAGCGACGATACCCTTCTGGAAGACGAACGGGCGGAAGAGGCGCTGAAACTTACCCTTGAACGCCTTGATGAACTATTTGAACAGATAACCCTCTACGACAACAAGGTAAGGCCGTTCGGCACGTTTGATGATGTGGCGGCGATTGTAACGACAAAAAATTATACCAATGTCATAGACCCGGCATACGTTGAAGCACTATATAAAGAGATCAAATATGAATCTAAGCGTATTGAATCTGAGATAGGCATAAGGATTGAGGACCTAAAAAGTAAATGGGACCGTGTCTCTAAGGCGAAAGAACTCGTCAGCAAGGCAAAAAACGAACTTATCACAAGGAATCTGCGCCTTGTCGTTAACATAGCAAAAAACTATGTGGGCAGGGGCCTTCCCCTTCTTGATTTAATCCAGGAAGGCAACATCGGCCTTATGAAGGCGGTTGACAAGTTTAAATATGAGAAAGGGTTTAAGTTCAGCACATATGCCACATGGTGGATAAGGCAGGCAATCACCCGCGCCCTGATTGACCAGACAAAGACTATTCGCGTCCCCGTCCACATGATGGAATTTTACAACCGCGTTACGAAGACCTCAAGGGAGATAACACAAATACTGGGCAGAGAGCCTACCAACGAGGAAATCGCGCAGAAGCTCGAAGTACCCCTGAAGAAGGTGGAAGAGGTTTTTAGGGCAATCCAGGACCCCATAGCCCTGCAAACACCGGTTGGCGACGAAGACACAGAACTCGAAGACTTCATAGGCGACAAAAACAGCCCATCCCCGTTTTCCGACGCCGAAAAGAGCGAGGCCTCCGAATATGTCCAAAAAGTACTGCGCACACTTTCCGCTAAGGAAGAGAAGGTTATCAGGATGCGCTTCGGCATAGGTGTTGACAGAGACCACACACTTGAAGAGGTGGGAAGACATCTCTCCATCACCCGCGAACGCGTCAGGCAGATTGAGGCAAAGGCCCTCAGAAAACTCAAACACCCCAGCAGACTAAGGGCATTGAAAATCCTGACGATTTAGTGTGCGCTCAGGGCAACCCGTGGTCATCAATCGGCGTCTGTCCCATCAAGCGGCGGCTGTCTCAGCAAGCGGCGGCTGTCTCAGCAAGCGGCGCTATTGTTGAGGCCGTCTCCACCATGACCTGCTCCAGATGGGTTTTATTGAACAGGTATGTTTTGCCCTTAAAGCCAGCCGCTATTGCTTTAAAAACTTCACTCACCTTCGACAGTCGTAATTAAACAAGGCTAAAATTCTGAATCTCATAATACCTGCTCTGTGGTCGGGGCGACTGGATTCGAACCAGCGACCACACGGTCCCGAACCGTGT
This sequence comes from Nitrospirota bacterium, assembly GCA_015233685.1. Taxonomy (GTDB): domain Bacteria; phylum Nitrospirota; class Thermodesulfovibrionia; order Thermodesulfovibrionales; family Magnetobacteriaceae; genus Magnetominusculus; species Magnetominusculus dajiuhuensis. Next base: position 9,899 of record JADFXF010000060.1, read on the forward strand.
ACGCTACCGGACTGCGCTACGCCCCGATTTCCCGGATTACTAACCCGTCTCTATTATACATTGTTGGCACGGCAAATATCTATTTCAAATATAACTCAGGCCACACGCCATGTCTTTGACATGTCTATTATGGCCCTGACTTCTTTATCATTTACTGTTCTGGCGTCCAGGACAAGCATATCGCCTCTTATCCTAGCTATAACAGGGGGATTTGAACTCCTCAGGCGGGCCTCAAGTTCATTCACCGTCTGCCCCTTCGGCCTCAATGTGACGGCATACGTTGCGAACTCATGCCCCGGAAGCGACCCGCCACCGGCATACGACGAATCCCTTATCATCGTCACCTCCAAAGAACCGGAGGCCTGGCCCTTTATCCCCGCGGCAAGGCGCACCGCCCTTTTCTTTATCTCTTTTATGTCCTCGGTGAGCATTCTTAAAACAGGAATGTTCTTAAACGATTTGTCGGCGTCCACATATTCCATCAGCGTGGCCTCAAGCGCCGAGATGGCAAACTTATCAACCCTCACCATGCGCGCCAGAGGATGCGTTCTCACGGCCTCAATTAAATCTTTCCTTCCCACTATTACCCCGCACTGCGGGCCGCCCAGAAGCTTATCAGCGCTGAATGTTATTACGTCAACACCCTTTTTTACAATATTCTGAACCACCGGCTCATCGTGCATACGATAGGGAAGGAGGTCTGCGAGGCAGCCGCTTCCAAGGTCGTACATTACCGGAATGCCAGCCCCCTTAGCAACCGCGGCGATTTCCTCAATGCCCACCTCCTCCGTAAATCCCGTAATCTGAAAGTTCGAGCGGTGTACCTTTAAGATTACAGCAGTATTTTCTGTTATCGCCCTTTCGTAGTCATAGAGGTGCGTCTTGTTCGTAGTGCCTATCTCTTTGAGGACTGCGCCTGTGTGTGCCATTATGTCCGGGATTCTGAACGAGCCGCCGATTTCCACAAGCTCTCCCCTTGATATAATGACCTCCCGGCCTTTAGCAAGGGCAATCAGACACAAAAACACCGCCGCGGCATTGTTATTTACCACGAAGGCGTCCTCTGCCGCTGTTAAATCCCTTAAAATACCATGGATGTGGACGTACCTCTTGCCCCTCTTGCCAGTTTTGAGGTCATACTCAAGGGTCGAATATCCTGAGGCAACAAGGGCGGTGTTTTCAATGGCCGATTTACACAGCGGTGCCCTGCCGAGGTTCGTGTGAATCACTATGCCGGTTGCGTTTATCACCGGACGCAGACTAAAGGATGTGTGCGCTGAGAGCCGGTCTTTTGCTATTGATATGAGAGACGTCACCGTGACTGTTTGAGATTCGCCGCTTAGTATCTCTGTTCTTTTCGTATCAACGGCGTCGCGCAAAGCCTTCAGGACCAGATTTCTTGGGTATTCTTTCAGCCATTTAATGGCCTTGGGGATTTTTAACAGGCTGTCAATTGACGGGATATTTTTCAGTATGGCCGATTTCGTCTTATTTATATTTTCGTTCAATGTCTTATTCACCTTCTATGTGCTGCTTTCTATGTATTGTACGACGGATTCGAAGAGCAGCCTGCCATCGGAATTTCCAAGGATTTCCTCTGAGGCGCGCTCCGGGTGGGGCATCATGCCAATGACATTGCCTTCCTTATTTGATATTCCGGCTATATTAAGGAGCGAGCCGTTGGGGTTTGCCTCATCAGAGACATTGCCGTCCTTGTCGCAGTAGGTGAAGATAATCTGATTGTGTTTTATAATATTTTCAACTGTGCTGCCAGAGGCAAAATAATTGCCTTCGGCATGGGCAATTGGCAGCCTGACCACCCTGCCATCTTTGTATCCAGAGGCAAAAGGGGTTTTCTCAGGATTGGCCACCTTTACAAAGACATCTTTGCATATGAATTTGAGCGCCCTGTTTCTAAGCATCGCCCCCGGCAAGAGGCCAGACTCAAGGAGTATCTGAAAACCGTTACATATGCCGATGACAAATCCACCGTCGTTGGCGAAGTCTGTAATCGCCTTTATAATCGGCGAAAACCTGGCAAGCGCCCCCGCCCGCAGATAATCGCCGTGGGAAAACCCGCCCGGTAAGACCACGACCTTCACGTCTTTATCTATGCTGGTTTCCTTGTGCCAGATAAAACGCGCAGGTCGGCCAATGACGTGTCTGACAACATGATAACAATCATGGTCACAGTTGCTGCCCGGGAAAACCACTATCGCAAACATTTCATCTATGTTATACGAAGGGAGGTTTTTTGTCAATACTGCGGCGCAATCGCTGAAAAAGTTTTATTTGCCTTGACAAAAGTTGATTAACCGGTTATAATTCAGTTTCAAAAAAATAACGGTCATTAAAGGAACTGAATATGGGTGGAGCTTATACTACGTATCATCCTCATAAGATTAAGAGGAGACGCAAGCACGGTTTTTTGCATCGCATGAGTACTAAGGCTGGACGTAAGCTGATTAATCGCAGGAGGGCAAAGGGACGCAAGAGCTTAAGCGCCTGAGCACATTAGAAAGCCTTAAAAAGAGTTTTGAATTCAAATACGTATTTCATAACGGCAGGCGGTATAAGGCCGCCCACCTTGGCGTTTATATCTCAAAGGGTAAGAAACGCGGCGTGAGAGTCGGCCTCGTCGTGAGCAAACGCGTCGGTAACGCCGTTGTCAGGAACAAGGTTAAGCGGCGGTTTCGCGAGGCGATGAGGAATCTTCCCGTGGTTGACGCCTTTGGTGTGCCTTTGGACATTGTGCTGCTTGCCGGGCCGACTACCCCTCAGGCCGCCTATAAGGATATTTATAAGGAATTGGGGTTCGTGCTTAAAAGGCATTATGCGGCGTTGAAATGAAAAAGATAATCATCTTTGCGATTTGGCTTTATAAGGCGGCGGTCTCACCGTTTCTGCCGCAGAGTTGCCGGTTTGACCCATCGTGTTCAGAGTACGCCGCGGTGGCCGTCGAAAAGTATGGCGCGCTGAAAGGCTCCGGCATGGCCGTTCTGAGGATTTTGAGATGCCATCCCTTTAGCGAAGGCGGCTATGACCCCGTTAAATAGTTCTTTTATTAGAAGGACATTTACAGGTTTCAAAAATATGAATATTAAAAGGTAACCTATATAACTATGGAAAAAAGGGCACTCGTTGCAATCGTTCTTTCTATCTCAATCTTAATGCTATATCAGTTTTTTTATGTCAATCCGAGGACA
>JADFXF010000061.1 GCA_015233685.1 Nitrospirota bacterium
GTCAGCCTCCTTAAAATTTGATAGTCGTATTTTAATATTTTATTGTGTTTTGGAGTGGAGGAATCCCCCCAGCGTCGATTTGTAGCGATAGCGTGGCCGGCACGTCAATCAGCACTGAACGCAATCTCGTAATCGCGGCATGTCGCCCTCTCGTAGACCCTCAACCCGTCTTCGCTAGACTGACGACCGCCGACGAACCCTCAACTTCGCTAGACTGACGACCGCCGACGAACCCTCAACTTCGCTAGACTGACGACCGCCGACGAACCCTCAACTTCGCTAGGCTGACGACCTCGGACGAACCAGCAAACTAAACGCGCCCCCCCTTCTAAGTCTTTTTCTTTTGTGCCCCCCCCCTTTTAAATTCTTTAAAACGTCGAGTGGGATGGGGTATGTGAGGATATAGGGGGGGGGCGCCACCAGGGTGGACCCCTTGCCCCAGGATAAGCGGGGGCAGCGAAGCGATCCCCCGCGGAGACAGCGGGCGTAGCCCGCGGTAAAGGCAATTCGTTCGATACAGAACGTGGAATGTTAGGGTATCGCTGACCACGGCCGGAACTCTGAGGGGAGTTCAGGGACGTGTCCGGAACTCTGAGGGGAGTTCAGGGACGTGTCCGGAACTCTGAGGGGAGTTCAGACGATACGGTCGGAGTTCTTGGGATGTCGCAAACGGTCGGTGTTGTCTATGTCGTTTGATGGCGGGTCGGTGATAAGGCGTGCGAACTCGTTGCGGTGATAGTTTTTGCGAGCCTCGAAGGGATCGGGGAAGGGATCGCCGATTATTGGATCTAATTTCTGTTTCGATTTCTCGCGCGCTTGCGCGGCCTCTCGTGCTCTTACTTTTTGTGTTAACTGTTCGGCATTCTCTATTGCTTTCGTTGCTGGCAATAGTATCTGGTTTTGATTGAAGTACTTGCGCAGGATAGTTTTGATGCACTCGCTTTTGGACGCGCCTGATCGCTTCATCATCTCAATCAGCCGCTTGTCTTGATTGTCTTCGAGCCGGATAGATATTAGTGGCATGGTGACCTCCCTGAGTATATGATTTTTGGGAAAAAGGCATAGGAAAATCGACTTTTACGTATATTTTCTCGGGGGCGATTTTCGCCGCGCGCGCGGTTTTTGTGATATTGTAATACAGCTGTATTACGTCCTATTTGCTACGGGCTTGCGGAGGCGTGGCCAGCGCCCAGGGCTTTTAATATTGTAATACAAACTGCCAAAAATTGGACACCTTATATGCGGCGCCTTTTCGTTTTTTAAAAAGGCGCCGCTGAAATTCGTCGGGAATTTGACGGTAGCGGCCTGTTTTTTGGTGTGGCCACGCTGATGAGCCGCTACGAGGCCCCGGCCGTAGTCGCCGGAAGATCGCCGACCGTGTCAGGTAATTTGTTCGTGACATATGATTTCCATAGGCATGATATGTCATGGTCGGTCAGGTGGACGTATACTTGGCTTTCGTTCATATGAAACCGAATGCACATAATGTCGTTTTGGTTGATCGTCGTGGTCCGTACACATCCAGATTTCAATGTTCGTTCAAACGCCTCGTCGATTTTGTTTAGTAGTTTTCTTTTCATAGTCTCTCCTTTGCGCCCAGGGTATAATATTTCGTGGTTGTGGACACGTGCTCATGTTGCAGAGCTGCTTTAAGCTGCGAGAGCCGATCGCGTTCGCAGGTCTCGTTAATTTGGCTGGCCTTGCTGTGCCGGGATGCCTGATACAGTGGTATACGCGTACCGGCGGCCGTACATGCCTTTGACCAGGCGTTTTGTATTCCGCTTTTGGAGAGGTTAAACAGGGGTGCTTCAGGCAGGCAATGCCGGAAATTTATTTCAATGAACCGGCCAATGGCCTCTGATATTTGGTACCGGTAGATATGGCCTGTTTTTGTCGGCCGAATGAGGCCGCGCTCATCGAGGGCGCGCTCGACCGTTATGACGGTGCCGTCTATGTCGCGGCGTTTTAACGCTCGTGCCTCGCCTGGTCGCATGCCGGTGTCCATGAGCAGCTGGACGTACAGTTTATATTTCGGCGAGAGGTGATTTATGATCTGCTGCTGTGTCTCTCTGGATATCCAGTGCTTTGGCTTGGCGGTGATTTTGATTTTTGGAAATGCGGGCAGTGTTTGAATTACCTCAACATCGCGGAGATGATTCAGCAGGCTCTTCAGGGCACCGAGGATATGCTTGATAGATTTGCTTGCCAGGCCTTTCTGAAGCAGCGTAGAATAGAAATTAAAGACGTCCTTGGAGGAAATGGCCTTGACATCGCGTTCGCCCATTGACGGGCCTATATGGTGCCTTAGATTTGATTTTAATTTTCGGATGTGGGAGTATGATAGGCCGGAGTCCTCGAGGTGATTAATCCAGCATTCCATGAGTTTGTTAACGGGGTCTATTGCCGTGATGTCGTATAATATTTGACAACCACATGTCGGACAGGTTGACATTTACTCCTCCTTCTTTCTCAGTATTCGATTCATTTTGATAAAATTTAGTTTGCCGTAGACCTGACAATCCTCTTTGCATTCTTTACCCTGGTCAAAGCAGTTATGCTTCATACCATGCCGTAGTATTTCTCCTTTCGTTAATCCGTTTGTTGTAATTTTACATAATACTTTTCCCTTTTCTTTTGTATAGTTTATTTCTTTTATATTGTGTGTGGCTGGTTGACCACTACTATTGGTGGCAAAACAGAGGTTTAACTGTTCAATTCTACCACTGGGGGTGGGTGGCTGGTTAGCCACAGGGGGGGTGGCTAACCAGCCACCCCCTATGTTCCACTTATCAACAGGAGTAAGACTGTATTTACAGTAGCCGATTGACTTAATTTTTATTATCATATTGTGGTCGAGGAGTTCCTGCAGAGCACGTAAAACATTTTTACGAGACAACCCGGTGGCGACTTCGAACTGGCTTAACGAGATTTGATCTATTTCCCTTTGATAGCCGACAGTTTTTCGCACAACGACCATAAAGACACGTTGTGATTCCTGCCGAAGTTTGATTTTGGAGAACGCCTCCAGTATATCGTTGTCAAACATCGTAAACCCGTTTTTAGCCATGTACCGATAATATTACATTAAATATGGCATTGTCAACCTCTGTACCAAATACTTTACAAATTATTTTGTATATGATATTATAGGTCATATAAAAAGGAGGGCTTATGAGCGGTAACGAGTATTTGAAAATGAAAAGGTTGGAAAGTGGTTTATCTCTACGGCAGCTTAGCGAGAAGAGTGGCGTATCTCATAATCAGATATTGCGTATTGAGAACGGATTGCATGAGGTATCGGTTAAAAACCTGATGAATATCCTTGATGGCCTTGACGTATCCCTGTATCAATTTTTCCGGGCTATTGGCTATACGACGCCGAAAAAGCGTCATTTGAAGGATTTGGCTCCTGGGGAGGGATTCGAACCCCCGACAAGGTGGTTAACAGCCACCCGCTCTGCCGACTGAGCTACCCAGGACCACATAGCCAACACGGGATTGTAACATATTCTGAAGTTATTTTCAACACTGCTATTCTCCCTAAATCCACCATCAAAATGAGCAGACCCATCAGTTTTGGTTTTTCCCGGCGTGGTTCCGACCAGACGGTTGTAAGCTCTGTCTACACCCCGCCAGAATAACCATGTCTTTTATAAAGGAGTTATTATAACACGTTGTCCTTAAGTGGTAGCTATTGCAACTGTATATCGTGTTATAATGTCCCGTGCCCTGTCCCTCCCGTCTTTGCTTGGTTTCTCCAAACCTATTTTAACAGCTTCGACGGCCGACAGGGTAGAGTATGCTATTTTTTACCGGACGGGAGTGATTCTGTTATTTCCTCACTGTCAAATGTTATCATAGGAACCAGTGAAGCGGTATATATTTATAATCGTTGCTGTGGTGGCTATCCTGCTTGGTTCCTGCGTGGGGGACAGCCCTAAGTCTATGTTTGAGACTGCCCAACTGGAGGAACTTCAAAGCAATCCTAAACACGCCAAAGAGCTATATGAAGAGATCGTAAGAAGGCATCCCAACACCGAGTACGCTCAGAAATCTAAAGAACGCCTTGAAAAACTCAACCCGGCCTCCCCGTCAGAATCACAAAGGTGAATCAGACGCTATGCTGGTTGGCCTCACAGGGAATATTGGCAGCGGCAAGACAACCGTCCTGGGTCTTTTTGAAGCACTTGGGGCGCGTGTCATTAGTGCAGACGAAATAGTAGGACGCCTTCTCGGTGAGGAAGACATCAGGACACAGATAAGGGCGGCCCTCGGAAGCGATGTCTTTTCAGTGGACGGCAGCCTTGACAAGAAAAAAACCGCAAAGGTTGTCTTTGATAACGAGGGGCTGCGAAGGAAACTTGAGGGGATTGTCCACCCTGCCGTAATGGGAGAAATCAAGCAGTTTGCGCTGCCCAATGAGGTGACTATCGCCGAGATACCCCTTCTTTTTGAAGGCGGCTTCACGGGCGAGGTCAATGTGGTAGTCACCGTTACCGCCCCAAAAGAGATTGTCTATGAAAGACTCAGAGGCAAACTCTCAGCGGAGGACATCACAAAAAGACTTGCCTGCCAAATCCCCGACGAACAAAAGGCCGCAAGCTCAGACTTCGTCATCATCAACGCCACAGACATCGCCAGTACGCGGCAACAGGTGAAAGAAATCTACCAGTTATTAAAGTTACGACATCGGCGCAATGTTTAGCGCGCACAGAAGCGGCATATAGATGGTAAAACACGCGCCGTCTTTTATATTGTTGAACTCCAACCGGCCATTCATGTTCTTCTCTACGATGCTCCTGGACATGTAAAGCCCTATCCCTGTGCCTTTTTCGCCTTTTGTGGTTATATATGGATCGAATATCTTATTGACTATATCCTCCCTCACGCCGCCCCCATTGTCGCATATCTGCACTACGGCGTCTTCTCTGTCCTCAGTTATCTTTATAGAGATACGCCCCCGCCCCATTGTCCCTTTTAACCGGCGCTTTCGCTCCATTATGGCATCCCTTGCATTGTTTACGAGGTTTAATATAGCCTGCTTGAATTCATTTGGGTAGCCCAGTATCATCGGGTCACCTTTACATTCCACCGTAGCGTCTATATTTCTCTTTATAAATTGCAGATATATAAGCGCCAGGATGTCCTCAACCGCCTTTTTTAAACTGAAGGGCGACATGTCCTTTGCGGGCTTAAAGAAATTCCTGAAATCCTCGACAGTCTCAGCCATGTAGTTGATGAGCTTCATTGATTCGACGATAACGTTATTGACATACAGGCGGTCTATCTTATTTTCCTCAAGGTCTTCCTCCATATTTTGAACCATCAGCGCAAGCGTGTTCAAGGGCTGTTTCCACTGGTGGGCAATCGCGCTTATCATCTCTCCCATAGCGGCCATCCTGGACTGCTGTATCAGGAGGCGCTCCTGAACTAATCTCCTCTCAGCCTCTTTTCGTATCCTCTGTTCCAGGCCTGTGTTTAACTCCCGCAGCTCATCCTCTGCCTTAATACGCTGCTGATAGTTTCGGTATGCCTCAATTATATTGCCGCAGGCGGCAAAAAAAGGTTGAAGAAATTCGATAAGTTCCTCGTCATACCCGCCGTCTCTGTTTGCTATCATGGCAAACCCCGCAAGCTTTTCTCCACTATATATCGGCGTCACCATGAAAGACTTCAACTCCAGATGTCCATCGGGCATCGCCCCACGTATATGGTCGTTGGACGGGGCAGGCGATATGAACGCCTTGCCGGTCTTAATTATTGGGCCAATTAAATTGTCCATGTTGAGAAACTTAAATCCACTTTCTATATTCTCGTCAAACAGCTTACGGGTCTGCTCGTTCCCCGCTATGTTGGACACGGCAAAGGTACTTAAATATTCCTTTCCATCTTCGTCTGTTAAGACCTCACCGATTATCCCAAATTCGCTGCTTGTCAGAGACAGCAACATCGCAAGCAGCTCATTCATAAGCGCGCGCGGGTTGGGTGAAAGAATGAACTTCGACTGGATGTATCGTATGGCGTCCAGAAGATTGTTGCTTCGTATAAGGTTCTCTCTGGTGTGCGCACGCTCCCGCTCGGATTGATGTATTGCCAGTGCATATTGAACTGACTTACACAGGGCGTCCTGATTAAGATTTTCTTTTACCAGATAGTCTGAGGCGCCAAGTCTCATCACCTGTATCGCAGTTGCCTCAGTGTCTCCTGCGTCAAGCACAACAACAGGTATCCTTAAATGCCCGATTCTATCCTGCAGATGTTCTAAAAACGCAAGCACGGCTTCGCCAAAACAATGATAACTCAACACAATACAGCCACAGGTGTTGTTGTTACAGAAGCGCAGCCCTTCCTCTAACGACCCGGCCTGCCGCAGCCTATACCCGCGACCTGCCCCTGATACCCGACCACACAGTCCCCCGGTACCCGGCACATCGCCTATGACAAGAAGGTTTAACTCTTCAGTATCCACAGCGGTCAATAGCGCCCACGCTCAGGCGCGCCCCCACCCCCCAGCTTTTATGTCTCTACACATTTTCATCGGCCTATCCCTGTGTAAGACCACGACTAATACTAACATATGGGCCAGTTACAAACGGGTTAAAGAGGCGGCGGCCGGATTTGAACCGGCGCATAAAGGTTTTGCAGACCTCCCCCTTAGCCGCTTGGGTACGCCGCCATGGCTAGGTTAATATAACACAAACAGGCATTTCTTTTCCATTGGAATAATTTAAGGCCGCGTGAAAAAAAATCTGCCGCCGGTGATTATGAAGTAATTGAAGACCAGCATACCAATGGGTATAAGGATGAGCGTAAATTTCTGCGCCCTGTCTTCATACCTGAAGACGACACTGTGGGGGCCGACGTCTTTGATTACTATGGCTTGAAACGCAAGATTTGCCCTTAATACCCTCGTTTCACGGCCATCAACGTATGCCCGCCAGTTTGGGGCATAGTTGTTTGAGACAACAACCGCGGTCGGCGTGGCAAGCTCTAGTTTAAGGCTGATCTCATCAGGGGAATAACCTTCAAGCGCCATCTGGTTTTTCTTAAATTGTTCGTCGTCTATGTCATCAGGCGGGGATGAAGGGGCGTCCTTACCCGAAAAATAAACGGTATTAAATAACGCCGCCCCCTCCGTCTTCACAAGGGTATCATAGACGGCCTTGTCTGACTCCAGCGTTATAATGGTTTTCACGAGGTAAACCCTGTCAAAAGCGTCATTAAATCTAAGAATTGCTATCGGTCTTGAGTAGAGTCTCATCAAGTTGCCTATTAATCCCGGATGATCTGCGATAGAATTCCCTGCATAAACCAACTCTAATGAGTTGTTCAATGGTTTAGAAGAAACTCCCTGCGTTACAATATATCTTGTATTCAAAAAAGAATATGGGGAAAATGTTATGTTCGCCGTGAAGTTTGATATAAATAAGTTATACCAATAGCTCTCGAAATATGGAAGAAACCCAGGGTCTGAAAGCTGCTGGTTTATTACGACTTTGAAAAACTCCCTGTAATATTTATTAAAAAGCGGACCTCTGCCATCGGGTGTCTCAAATCCTTGTGACTGGATTAAGGGAATCGTCCCCGGATTAAGAGAGGCCACTCGCAACGGTTTGTAACTGTTTTCCTGTTTAATAGCCTCCAGTACATCAATGTTAGGGAAAATACTGATATAAGGCACGCACTCCTCACCAAGAAACCGTGTAAATCTCACCTGAAAAAAGATTATAACTCCAATCGCCATAATCAACATAGCGGTTAGCTGTCCCTGTTTCTGAAAAGCGCCTGAGAGCTTATTGATAGACCAGAACAAGGCACACATCAAAACTACCAAAACAGGGGCAATCGAAACCAGATCCACCGGCGCGGCCTTCCTGTGACTGAAATACAATACCGCCTCAATCGCCGCACAACTGACAATAAATACGGCCACCGGATTTCTCGCCAATTTCGGGAAGAGAAAAGCCTCTTCACCTGTGGCAGTCAAAATCATTAGCGAGATGAAAATGCCGCTGCTGATGTTTAATATAAGCAATTGGATACCCTGCGTCTCAAGTGTCTTAGCGATAAATACGGCAAAGACCGCGCAGGCCACTCCGACGATTCCCCCGATTAGAAAACGCCTGACAAGCCTCCGGTCTTTGATGACCTCATCAATTGCCACAAACGCCGCCATTGTCATAACAATCGGAAATACGGTGGTTATGTGGGCGAGGTCCATTTTCTCAAAGAGCGTACCCCTGAATATTACCTTCAACCCCGAAGTAAAAACGGCATATAATAATACAACGACACAGAGGACTCCTAAACTGCGCCGCACCCTGCCGGATGTATTCGATATGGCAATTGCGCCGACAATTGGAATCAGGGTCATCGTCTGCAGCGAAGACACTGTGAAGCCGTTGGCGAGACTTTTCAGAAATCCCGCAAGGGAGGCCGTCTCATACACATATGTCCTGCTTGTAAAGGGTATGTACTTATAGAGGGCATAAAGCACGGGCAGACATACCAGAATATACCCAAACCACACCAGCGAGGTCTTTATCAGACGCCTAAGCCTCGCGTTTTGTCCTTCGGGCGGCAGCAGCACTATTACCAGCACCTCTAAGATGAAAAAATATGGCAGCGTCAGCACGGGATATGACAGTGCCACAATCAAATTTAATACTATCAACCTCATTATCAGGCCCTTCTGGCTGCCACACCCACCTGACCAGGACAGTGCAAAATAAAGCGGAAAGGCATAACTAAAAATATACAGGATAAAAGGACTCCACAACTGCATATTCAAGGCAAAATACGCACCTCCGACCACTGCCACCCAACCCGCGGCGTTCAAATAGCCGCTAAGAAATCTGTACATTCCATAACCGGCCGCTGACATCATAGCAATAAGCAATCCGGCGTAAACCGCCCAGAGAGGTAAAAACTGTGATACTATATTCAGAATGTAAAGCGGGCCGTGCTGACACGCGTATGCCGGTATCCCGCCAGGCCAGTTCGGATACCAGAAATATGGGCCATGCCGCAACAACAGCTCCCCCATTGCCTTAAATCTTGGGAAATCCGTCTCGAACACGTCATGAAGCACTACGGCGGCCAAAGGCCCCAGCACCAGCTTGTCTATGAAAAACACCGCCGCAAGCAGTATAAAAAACAGGGCAGACCTCCTCCCGTTTTTTAATATATATTCCTCTACGTATTCTTTAAACATACGATAGGGTGTTGATTAAAGGCATATGCAGGAAAGGTTTTACAACGGCCTCCTTTGCGGTTGGTAGACTATAATTTTCGAGCCGTCGAAATCAAAACTGAAAGGCACATGGAGGTAGTCGCTAAGGGCGTGTTTGAATGTATCTTGTTTTTCCCGCTCCACAAAAAATACCATAAAGCCGCCTCCTCCGGCCCCTAACAACTTCCCGCCAACCGCCCCGCTTGCAAGGGCGCGCTCATAAATAGTGTCTATTTCTGAATTCGACACCATAGTGGACAAGGTTTTTTTCAAGTTCCACGATTGATTCATAAGCCGCCCAAACTCCCTCAGGTCTCTGTTGCTGTTTACAAGTATGTCATATGCCTCATCTACGATGTCTTTCATATATGAAAGATTTTTTTCGTTTTTCGGAATATTTTTAATCTTATCTCCCGCAACCTCGGACGCGATTCTTGAGATGCCGGTGTAAACAAGGATGAGGCTGCTTTCGAATTCTACGAGCCTGTCACGGTTAATAACAATAGGTTCAACGATGATTTTGCCGTTTGCCAGAAAATTTATCACATTCAGGCCACCGTGGGCGGCAAATGTCTGGTCTTGTGAGCCGACATTTTCCCTGATCAACTCCTGTTCAATATGAATGGCCTCGCGTGTCAAATCCTCCCTGGACACTATCCTTCCCTGCAGGGCATAGAGACTGTGAATCAGGCCAACTGTGAACGCTGAACTTGAGCCCATACCACTCCTTGCCGGAATATCGCCGTCGTGATGGATAGAAACACCGTAGTCAACCTTGAAATATTTCAGGGTCTCTCTTACGGACGGGTGTCTGATTGTGTTTATGTCGCTGACGTTTTCTATTTTCGAGTAGACTATTCTGTGTTTATGGTCAAAAAACGGCGGCAGCCGCCTGACGCTCAGGTAGCAGTACTTATCCACGCAGGCACCAAGTACCTTGCCACAGTGCTTCATATAGTAGTCCGGGTAGTCGGTACCGCCGCCGAAAAATGAAATCCTATGTGGAGTTCTCGATATTATCATTTAAGATGCCGCGCCCACCGCAATCAGTGTCGCCAAAAAGGTAATCACCCGCTACATTATACGCCTCCGGCACACCTATGTCAATAAACCTGCCCCTAAAGACATACCCCCTGATATAGCCGCCGTCAGATAAAAGCGACGGCAGGATATCCCTCTCAAGCGAAATCACCGCGCCGTCCCCTGCGCCTGTGATGTGGTCAAACAACTCCCTGCGAAACACATATACGCCGACATTGATAAGGCCATCGGTGTGCTTTGGCGTCTTTTCATGAAATGAAACCACCCTGCCCACGGCGTTTATCGCAACAGTGCCGTATCTGTTACCGCCACTCATCTGTCTGAGGGCAATAGTCATCGCGGCGCCTTGCTCTGCATGAACCGAGACGAAATCCTCAAAATCTACCTCCGCAAACGTATCGCCGTTTATGGCAATGACCTCAGGTGTCTTTGTATGTGCAACGGCCTTTATGACAGCCCCCCCTGTGCCGAGGAGTTTGTCTTCGCGGGAAAACAGGATTTCAAAATTATACCCGCAAGAGCCGCCGTACTCCCCAATTATCTTATCAGCCATGAAGCCAACGGCAATAACGACCCTCCTTATGAACCCCCACCTGTTTAAATATCCAAGTAAAATATCAAGAAATGGCCGACCAGCAACAGGGGCGAGTACCTTAGGCAGGCCATCCACAACCGGCCTAAGCCGCATACCCAGCCCACCAGCAAGTATGATTACGTCTGTGTCCTGCACCTTGAGCGGCTCCTCACACTCAGCGCCCTTTGATAACCACGGCTGAGGATTGCCCGCCTATGCCGTAGCTTATGGATAGAAACTTCTCACTGCGGCACGGCTGTTGAGTGTTTGAGAGTTTCAGGTGCGAGTATTCCTTTTCTGTTTCATTGAAATTAAGCGTGGCCGGCACGATTGACTCCCGCACGCCCAACACCGAGATTATTATCTCAGCGATGTCGCTTGCCGCTGCCATGTGCCCTGTATAGGGTTTCAGCGCGCAAAGCGCTATTTCGTTATCTGCCGCAACGCTGTCAAGAGAATTGAGTTCTGAGCGGTCACCTTTTTTTGTGCCGCTTCCATGCGGGGAAATGAAGGCGAGGTCTGATATATGTACGCCCGCGTTATTGAGCGCCTCTGTTATGCACAGTTCGGTCACGCGCTCAGGCACGCTGACCCCAGGGCCTTCGGCGTGTTCTATGGCATTTCCAAATCCCATTATCGTGCCGTATATTGTGGCACCGCGCCTCAGTGCGCTTTGTCTTTCCTCAAGCACTATGGCAGCGCCCCCATCGCCGGGGATAAACCCGTCTCTCCTCTTATCAAACGGCCTGTAAGAGGCAGCGCCGCTCTGACATGCCGATAACAGGCCAAGTCCCTCCAGCTCGTACATGGGTATTTCGTTAATCCAGCTTCCACAGCCTACGGCAACGGCAATATCAGCCCTGTCCTGCCTTATGCTTCTTGCGGCAAGCTCCAGTGACTGCCCACCACACGGCGACAGGCTGGCAAGCGTGGTGTTTGGCCCCTTAAAATCCAGAAACGCTGACAGCGCGCTAAACAGGTTATTCGATATTGATTCAAGCAGAAAAAATGGATTTACCTTGTTTAACGTCAACGTGTTAAGTTTCACGTAGTCAATGTCCTTCCACCGGCCATTTGTAGCCCCTTTTGTGGCGGGATAAAAGAAATCATACCCCAATTTAGAAAAATCCCCGGTTGCTATGAAAAGCGCCCGGCGCCCGGGCGGAGTCTCGTTCATATCAGGAAACCCTATCCGGCTGTCTTTTACGGCGCCAAGTGCGGCAGCAAATCCGAGTGTTGAGCCTCTGTTTAGGAATTTCATCTGGCTTGTGAGCTTATTCGGTATCTCGTATGGATATTCCACCTCTTTCACATTGCCGAAGTACTGCATAGCTACGGGGCAGCCTTCTTGCGGGTGGCGTGTAACTCCCGTTTTGAGGGCCTTTACGCCTTCCCAATTTTCCACGGCCCCCGACCCTAACGCGGTAACAAGCCCCATGCCGGTTATTACTACTTCCCTTTTATCCATATCTAAAGACCCAACTCCCTCATTAATATCTTAAAGAATCTGCGCTCCTTCTGTGCGTCTCCGATTTCGTCTAACCGGACAATATCACCACTGAATTGCGCCACTGCCTTTTTCTTGCCCATGACCGTGCCCACACCCTTAAAGGCTGCCTTGTCGGCTCCATATGAGACGGTCTCTACTGTAAGTTCCAACTGGTCGCCGGGCAGGGCAAGGCCGTAAAACTTGCACTGCTCCACAGATGATGGCAAAAACCATCCCTTGAAATCTGACGACGCCGCACATAACCATCCCGCAAGCTGCACAAGTGCCTCTATGGTCAGCACACCGGGCATTACCGGATTGCCCGGGAAATGAAACTCCAAAAAATCCTCTGTCATTGCCACATTCTTTATACCCCGAATCCGCTCATTTGCCGTCCAGTCCAAGACCCTGTCAACAAGTAAATATCTCACATTCATTGTCCCCTTAACAATATTACTGACGACACGGCGAACTGCGGCGTATGAGAGATAGAGACGGTTGCCTCTTGTGCCCTCAGCCTTTTGACCAGACTGCCCGCCCAGCCGCTAAGCTCTAAGGTCGGCCGACCCGAAGGCATAACAGAGACCTCTATGGCGCTAAACACGCCGACGGTCGAAAACCCCACGCCTATCGCCTTTAAAAACGCCTCTTTGGCGGCAAAACGCCCTGCAAATGGTACATC
>JADFXF010000062.1 GCA_015233685.1 Nitrospirota bacterium
CAGTGCCACCATGTACAGCCTGATAGAAACAGCCAAGGCAAACGGGTTGGAACCTTATAAATATTTACGTTATATCTTTGAACGGCTGCCATACGCCAGGACTGAAGACGATTACAAATGCCTGCTGACGCAATATGTCGACAGAGATGCCCTTGACGTGAAATCTATGGGTGTGGTTATTTAGACGCTTACATAAGAATGATTGTTATTCATTTGACTGCATTTTGCTCTAAATCCCCTTGTCGTCATTCCGGCTTGTCCAGAATCAATCCTTGCCCTTTCCCCCTTGTCCTATATTCCATAGAGTATTGCCGCATATGCAGAAGATTAGAGGCCGATTCCAGACAAGCCGGAATGACGGCAGGGATATAAACGGAGTTAACTGCTTAGGCAATTCCGAATTATTTTAATTTCAGCGGCAGGCCGCTGACTACAAAAAATACCTCGTCAGCCTCGTCAGCCACCTGCTGATTAAGCAGCCCTGCCGCGTCTCTAAAAACCCTCGCCAGCTTATTGTCCGGCACTATTGACATGCCGACCTCATTTGACACGAGGTAAAGGTATGTATCTTTTGACTGTGAGGCATTTAGTTTCTTTAAGTTAGAAATAAAATCATCGATTTCTTTTGTGACCGCCTCAATTTCAGGAAACGGCTCTCTCATGAGAATATTAGAAAGCCAGAGCGTAAGGCAGTCAACTAAGACAACATCGTACGGCTCTATAAGTTCAGAGATCATCTCCGAAAGGCGCACCGGTTCTTCAAAGGTCTCCCACACGTCTGACCGCTGCCGTTTGTGGGCGTCTATGCGCAGGCGCATCTCATCGTCAAGCGGCTCTGCGGTTGCTATGAAGGCCCTCTTACCCGCGCGCTGTTCAGATAGTTCTAGTGCATAGGAACTCTTGCCGCTTCTCGAGCCGCCGGTTATGAATATTATTTTCATGGTCAGCCGCCGCCCGCGGCCTTCTCAGGCAATCTATATCCACGCGGGGTTATTATCCAGCCGCCGCAACTAAAGGACTGTGAATTGCCTATGACGATGGTCGTCTGCATGTCTATTTCGTGGTTGAGCATCTCTGACAGGGTCGTTATGGTTATACTCTCGTCCGCCCTTGCCGCACCCTTGACTATGCCGACGGGGGTCCCACCGCTTTTATATTTCAGAAGTATGTCCCTGGCCTTGTTAATATGAGACGGCCTGCCCTTGCTCTTGGGGTTATAGATGACGATGACAAAATCGGCGCTTGCCGCGGCGTGGAGGCGTCGTTCAATCAGCTCCCACGGCGTCAGCCTGTCTGACAGGCTGATGGCGGCGAAATCGTGCATAAGCGGTGCCCCAAGGGCCGCCGCGGCGGCGCATAGCGCCGGTACACCCGGTATTACCTCAATAGTGGGACGGGCAGCCGCATCACTCCAAGGATAAACTCCGCCCTCAGTCCGCTCTTTTATCAGCTCAAGGACAAGCCCGGCCATCGCATAAACGCCCGGGTCGCCGCTGCTTATCACAGAGACAACCCGCCCGCGGGCAGCCTCGTCTATGGCCGCCGTGCAGCGCTTCACCTCTTGTGTCATGCCTGTGCCGATTATCGTCTTATCCCTGATTAGTTCCCCTATTAACTCTATATAAGTCGAATAGCCGACGATTACCGAAGATGCCGCAATTGCCGCCGCCGCCTTTGGTGTGATATGCTCTACCGCCCCAGGCCCTATGCCGACGATGTATAGGGTACCGCGCTGATTTACAATTGACTTATTATTTTCTGTAACCATGTTTAAAATCCTTGTCGTATAGTTTTGATTGCCTGCCGGTTTGTCCCTCCGACGCCCTAAGAGCTTCGCCCACCATGATTAATGCCGTTTTCTTAATTCCGGCTGCCTTTACCTTTTCGGCAATATCCTCAATTGTCCCCCTCACAATCCTCTCCTGTGGCCATGAGGCCCTCTCCACAACCGCAACCGGCGTCTCCGGTGGGTAGCCCTCTTTTAGTTTCTCCATTACTTTATCTATCATGGAGATGCTTAAAAAGATAACCATCACGGCCCCATGCCTTGAGAGAGTGCCGAGGTCTTCGGCCCTGGGGACGGGCGTCTTGCCCTCCATGCGGGTGAAAATCACTGTCTGGGTTACCTCCGGTATAGTAAGCTCCATCCTGAGGGCCGCGGCAGCCGCAGCCGCCGACGATACCCCCGCGACGACCTCATACTCTATACCCTTTTCGCGCAGTTTCTCGATTTGCTCTGATATAGCGCTATAAAATGAGGTATCCCCCGTGTGGAGCCTTACAACAATCTTCCCCTCTCTGGCACCCCGCACCATCAAATCAGCCATCTCCTGCAGCTCCATGCCCGCCGAGTTATACACCTCCGCCTTTATGCCCGTCAGAAGCGCTGGATTTACGAGGCTGCCAGCGTATATTACCACATCGGCGCTGTCCAGTAGCCGCCTGCCTTTTATCGTTATTAACTCAGGGTCTCCGGGGCCTGCCCCGACAAAAAATACCTTGCCGGTCATCGCTCAACCACTATCAGATGAACTCCACAGTCAACGGCGGCATTCACCTTTTCATAAAAACCGCCCTCTTTGCCGGTTTTTTTAGTGATGAGGCAGTCAATCGTGTACTGCCTTATCGTGGCCGCGTTTAGTTCGGTGGTAAACGGCCCTTGCATGGCTATGATATTAGCGGCATTGACACCCGCCTCAAGCGCACTTTTTATTGAGTGTTCAAACGGCAGCACCCGCACAAAGATGTCCACTCCGCCCTTTTCTGACAGCGGCCTTACGAAACCAAGCTCCTTGGAGCCGGTGGTAAACAATGGGCGTTTTACTTTGAGGGCGAGGATTTTATCAATCACCTGAGTAAACGAAGACACATAGCAGAGTTTTTCGTACTGGAATTCATTGTCAAATGCGGTATCGCGCACCCTTGACTCATAGACAAGCTTCAATTCAGTGGAAACAGACTTCGCAAGCGGCGTTATTAGCTCCGCATAGGGATGGGTGCAGTCAATTATCTTTGTTATGGCGTGCTTTTTAATGAATCTCTTCAGGGCGTCGGCCGTAGTGAAGTTCTCTAAAATCGCCCTATCTCCAAATTTCTCTTTAAACAGATTAAAGCCATACCCGGTAACAGTAGAGACGAGGAAGTCCTCTCCGCCTTTCATCAGCTCGTATCCCATGTTGACGCCCTCAGTCGTACCACCCAGCACCAGAATACGGCCACCGCCCTGTGATACATCAATCTTCGGCTCCTGAGGGCCGGGGAAAAGCGTCTCCCTTGCGATGGCTACGGTTATACCGTCAAAGACAGTCTTTGGAAGAACCAGTCTTGAGCTGCTGCCAGAAAGGGCGGCCGACGGTTCAGCAACCCCATATACGCCAATGGACTTAAAGACCATGTCGGATTTCACGGCGGTGGTGTTTCGTTCGTAGTACATATCAATCATCCACTTTGGGATAAATCTTACATATAGACGCAGCGCGGCTGCGGCGGCAAGCAGACCCTGTTCGTCTCTTTTTACCCATGCCGAGGCGAGGCAGCGCAGGTTATCTGTCGTAATGTCGGCTTTTTTGCAGCCTTCGGTAATGGCGGCGGTGATGGCCTCTTTTCTTGCTCCCTTAACACATCCAACCCCGCAGGTGTATATCCTGAGGGAATCGGTTGCCGTGGTCACAACTGGCTGCGCCCCCGTAATTGAGCTTATAAGATATGTCAGGGCGTTTGCCCCGCCTTCGTGCCCGGACAGGGTGCTAACGGCAAATCTTCCAGCCTCATCAAGTGTCACAACGGCGGGGTCTTCGAGTTTGTTCCTCAGCAAGGGCGCAATAACGCGGTTCACTATCCCCAGCGACATGACAAAGACCAGCCCGCCGTACCGGTTAAATACCGAGGCCGTATGGGCAGACAGAGAATCAAAGGTATGCACCTTAGCGCTACCCTCCGACTCTGTTAAAACACCGGCCTTTACGTGCAAATCCCCCGACGTGGCGGCGGCTATTTTCTCAGCAAGCGCTGTACCGTTAGGTGTTATGCAAAATACGGCAATGTCCATCGTTTTGTGTAATTCCCATTTTTTACGCGTATTTATTAATCATCCATAGATTTAATTCTCTGACCCCTCCACAGGGCAACCATCTATAATAATCTACATGTCTTATAAAATCAATAGCCGGCCGAGGCCCATGTTCTGGATTTGGCTTGACACGAGATGACAAAGGATGCTTGACTTATTATATAAAATAGTTGTAGACTTCCTAAGCAGAACAGTTATATCCCGAATCGGTCGGCTCAACGTGAATCGTCGGCTCAGCGTGAATCGGCTGAATATAAATTGGTTGGCTCAATATAAATCAGGAGGACGCCGTGAATGAAAATTTTTTAAAAGATTTGGCAGCCTTATACAGCAACCCCCTTGTTAAGGATATGTTTACAGATTATTTTACCAGGATGCAGCAGGAGGGGGCGCAGGCGGCTGCTAAGTTTTTCAACATGGCTCCGGCAAAAAAAGATGTGTTTGGCGTTGGACCGGATGTCTTTGAAAAGATGGCCGAGTTTTACTCTGGATTTGGTTTTGTATCACAAAAGAAGCATCAGGAAGTCCTGGAAGAAAACGAGTCTTTAAAGAAGGAAAACACCTTTTTAAAAGAGGTGGTGCAGAAGATGAATCTCAAGATGTTTGAGGAAGGCAGCAGGGGCATCCAGGAGGCATGGCAGGAGGGACTGGCAACGCAGCTTGAGATGAGCAAGGAAATGGCAAAGACTTTTTTTGAGCTTTTCAAGGACATAAAGAAATAGATGCAATAGGGCGCTTGCGGCCTGAGAATTTACATAAAATCTAATGGATATGAGGAGGATTTACAGATGGAAGGAACCGCGTCTTTCTTTGAGTCGCTGTTGAAAGTTCAGAAGGAGTTCATTAACAACTGGGTCCAGACGGCAACCAATCTGTCAAAAGGCCTTCCCTCAATGGGGATGCCTAAGGACAGCTCAGGTGGCGACGTTATGGGTCTGTACAACGTGTGGTTTAAGACCGTAGGCGGCTCAATTGACGAAATGATGAAGAAATATCCGGCTGGCCTCGGCAAGGACACCGTATCAAAGGTTTTTCAGGGATTCGATTCGTACATGAAGGTGTATGAGTTCTGGCAGCCCGTCATTAAGGCGGCTCAGGACAATGCCTTCGACCCGGACAATATGAAAGATTTAGCTGATCCAATCAAACTGAAGGGCCTCATGGATAAACTCTTCGGCTTTACAAATCCGGAATCGGCGTCGGAACTCCTCGGCCAGTCCTCAAAGGTGGTTGAGACGTGGGGGGCGTCCGCGCAGAATTTTGCCAGTCCGTGGCTTGATGCCGTACAAAAAAGCATGACCTCGTTTTTCGATATATCCTCGGGAAACGATCCTAACGCCAGCATAAATGTCTTTCATAATTTCTATGGCGCGTTTGAAAAGACATTCGGAAAGGCATTTAAATCCCCTCAGGTAGGGAAAGACAGAGAAAAGCTGGAGCTTCTCCTCAGGACGTTGGACATGTATACCGTTTACATCGCTAAGAACGCGGAGTTCCAGCACAAGATATACATAGCCGGAGAGAAGGCCTCAAAGAAGGTAGTTGAAGCGATTGCCGATAAAATTAAGGCCGGAGAAGAGATTAAGAGTTACAACGATTTCTACAAGATGTGGACTGAAATCAACGAAGCCGAGTACTTTGAACTGTTTAACACAGAGGAGTTCTCTTCTGTTCAGGGTGCGCTGCTTGAGTCAGCCCTTGAGTTCAGAAAACAATTCCACAAACTGCTGGAGCTTTATCTTTCGGACTTCCCTATACCGGTGCGTTCCGAGATAGACGATATGTATAAGACACTGTACGAACTGAAGAAAAAGGTCCGCGTACTTGAGAAAAAACTAAACGTGAAAAATGATAAGGAGGTTGCTCAATGAAAACGCCTTTTGTAGCATTTGATTCTAAAAGCCTTGCAAAAGAGATAGGCGATATCAGCACCAAAATCTTCAAAGGCTCTGAGACTATCTTACAGATTGAAGACATTGATGTAGGCACTTCTCAGAAGGAGCTTGTCTTTCAGCAGGATAAGATGAAACTCTACCACTATAAGAATGACAAGGTAACGTGCAGCGTACCCGTGCTTATCGTCTATGCGTTGGTCAATAAGGAATATATGCTTGACCTGCAGCCAGACAGGAGCATTGTAAGGAATCTGCTTGACCACGGCATTGACCTCTACATCATTGACTGGGGTTATCCTACCCGCGCCGACAGATACCTGAGCATGGACGATTACATCAACGTATATATGAATGACGCCGTTGACTATATAAGGGAATCGGCCAACATAGATAAAGTAAACCTGATGGGTATTTGCCAGGGCGGGACTTTCAGCACCATATTCTCGTCCATCTATCCTGAGAAGATCAAAAACCTTATAACACTGGTTACTCCAATAGATTTCTCAGTTAAGAAAGGGCTGCTGTTTAACTGGTCAAGGAACATGAATGCCGACGCGCTGGTTGACGCTTATGGTATAGTGCCGGGGGATTTCCTTAACTCAGGCTTCCTCATGCTCATGCCCATAACCCTTAATGTCGGCAAATACATTGGAATGCTTGACGTGGTAGAGGATAAGGAAAAACTCCTGAACTTCCTCAGAATGGAGAAATGGATATTCGACAGCCCCGACCAGGCCGGCGAGACCATAAGGCAATTTATTAAGGACATGTACCAGGGCAATAAACTCATAAAGGGTACGCTCAGGATTGGCGATAAATCGGTAAATCTCAAAGACCTTACCATGCCTCTTCTGAATATCTTTGCCACAGGCGACCACATCGTACCGCCTGATGCGACAAAGCCATTGAACGACCTGGTAGGAAGTACCGACAAGGAACTCTATGAGTTTAAGGGCGGACACATCGGAGTATTTGTAGGCGGCAAGTCGCAAAAAGAGCTTGCCCCTGCGATTGCCAACTGGCTGCATAAAAGGGCAGACGGCAAACCCGCCAAAAAACCAGCTAAACATCAATAAACCCGGATGACACGCGGCGGGCAAGCCGCGTAATTGAGACAGAGGCGGCGACAAGTGTGTACAGCCATTTCGCCGCCTTGTCTGTTGGCAGATGGATGATTCCTCCAGTCAAATATGCCCAACATGGTTAAGGCAAAACTGATGGTTAAGGCAAAACGGTTTAAGGATTACGTGTCAGGCCAACCGCATGGCCAACAGAAGAGTTGTTTTCAATGCCGGTCATGCCGGATATGAAAGTAACAAAACTTGATGGCAGGATGTTTGGTGACCAACTGTGGTCTGCAAGGAAGGCAGCTAAACGATGGGCTAAGGCAAATTTACAAGGTAAGTCTTTGACCAATAAAGATACGGGCTTGAAAATCGACATAACAGGTGTTGGGATTGACAAAGCACTAAGCAGGGAACGATTGATTCCGTTTAAACATATAGAAGCTATTAGGGCAATTTCTGAATTAATAGAAAACGCCGCCTTATCTGAAACCCGGCCGGATAGAGACAATGACCCCCATATTAAGAATATCCATATTTTTTACGCTCCATTGGAAATAGATGGTAAACTACATAGTGCAAAAATAACAGTAAAAGAATTTGATAGTGGAAATCGTTTTTATGATCATAGCCTGACAGAAATAGAAAAGCCCGCTGGACCACGGGCGGAAGATACCTTTGCAGGCAGCGCGTCTCGCCCTCCACAGCAGGCTTATACTGTTAGTTTAGAAGATTTGCTTAGGAATGTCAAGACTTCTAAAGATAATTAAAGGGATTGACCCTGCTGACGCCGTTGTGCTAATGCTTAGCGCGGCTGCCCTGATAGTGTTTTTACCTGTTAAAGACTTCGGCTTCGTTTCATTTGATGACGCAATACACATAACCAACAATCCCTACGTGCTTAGTGGCCTCACGGTTCAGGGTATTAAGTGGGCGTTTACGACGACCCTTGACGGCAACTGGATTCCCCTGATGTGGCTTTCTCACATGGTTGACGCGGCGCTCTACGGGGCAAGACCGGGCGGGCATCATATCAGCAACCTTATACTTCACATAATCAACACCATACTGTTATTCCTTCTTCTTAAAGAAATAACGGGGGATGTTTGGCGAGGTGCGTTTATTGCCGCGCTATTTGCCCTTCATCCAGCCCATGTTGAAGCTGTTGCATGGGTGTCGCAACGCAAGGAACTGTTAAGCGCGTTGTTTGGGTTTGCCGCGATGTTTGCCTATGTGAAATACACAGAGCGGCCATCATTGAAAAAATACATGTACGTGATTTGTTTATTTACACTTGGCCTGATGTCAAAGCCGATGCTTGTGACACTCCCCTTTGTGCTCCTGTTACTAGATAACTGGCCGTTAGGGCGGCTCAGACAGACAGGGGTAGCCAAACTT
Organism: Nitrospirota bacterium; assembly: GCA_015233685.1. GTDB lineage: Bacteria > Nitrospirota > Thermodesulfovibrionia > Thermodesulfovibrionales > Magnetobacteriaceae > Magnetominusculus > Magnetominusculus dajiuhuensis. Next base: position 8,427 of record JADFXF010000062.1, read on the forward strand.
ATCATAGAGAAAATTCCCATGTTCGCTATTTCCGGCATCTTTAGCGTCATAACCTACTTCGCACAGAAAAACTATAAGGCCGTAATCTCCTTAACCGAACTGCCCCTTCCCCTTCGCGTGGCCAATGTGCTGGTGTCGTATGTGAAGTACCTGAAAAACGCGCTTATGCCGACAGAGTTGTCGGTTTTTTATCCCCGCATGGAGGTGGTAGAGGCGTGGCAGTGGATTGGGGCGCTTATAATACTGTCAGCATTGTCGGTATGTGTGGTGATGACTGTTAAAAAGTTGCCATATTATTTTACTGGTTGGTTTTGGTTTTTGGGTGCGTTGGTACCGGTTATAGGCATCGTACAGGTGGGTGCGCAGGGGATGGCCGACAGGTATACGTACATCCCCTTTATTGGGCTTTTTATCACCGCTGCCTATGCGCTGCCTTCAAAGATGGCTGAACATCCACCCCTAAGAATATTATCTTTGGCAGCCGCCCTGGCGATTATCTTGTCGTCTGTTACACTTTCGGTTAAGCAGGTTGGATATTGGCAGAACTCCGCCGTCTTACTAAAACACGCAGCCGGGACGATTAAAACGAGCGCTTTGTTGTATTACAACCTTGGCACAGTCCTTGCGGAGGAGGGCAAATATGAGCAATCCCTTGACGCCTTTGACAGATCAATAGAGATAGAGCCAACCCGCGCCGATGTTTTTGTCAACAAGGGAGCCGTCTATATGAGGATTCAACAGTTTGACAAGGCCGCGGAGAGTTATAGCAAGGCCATTGCCATAAGGCCTGACATCCCTGAGGCATACAACGGACTTGGTGAGGCTATGATGAACTCAGGCAAACGGCAGACGGCGGTCACATTGTTTCAAAAGGCCTTGTCAATTAACCCAAAATATGCGCGTGCACAATCAAACCTGGCTATGGCCTCATACTAAATTGCTGATAAACAAGTAATCGGAGCATCCTCCGACAAGTTCAGGATGATTCGACACCTCTTTGATTGATTACCTCTTTGATTGCATTACTTCTTTGACTGCATTCTGGTCTTAAAACTGGAAATAAATAATGAACATACCTATAAGCGACGTAATAACCATAATTATGAGCGTTATGGGGGCCTTGTCTGTTTTTCTGTTGTGCCTCACAGTGCTTATAGCCAGGCCGATCAATGATATCAGAAGCAGGGCATTTATTGCGATGAATGCCTTTTTTAACATGGATATATCCCAGTATGACCTGGCGCGGCTGTATATACTGTTCGGGTCGAAGATTGAAGCTTGTTCCGGCCTCGCGTAATACACATACGCCCATACGACGAAGATCATCAGCCAGCAGGCCGTAATAACCCAACCTATGGACTTCGCGACTATATCAGGGCCTTTTCTTCTTTCAAACTTTTTAGGCTGCGTATCTATATCCATACATTGTAGCCTCCTTTCGTTGTGCTCCTAATGTTGACGCCCATTTAGATGACGTCTCATAGAGAGGATAAAGTTCCACCGTTTCTCCAACTATTGTCACATATTGAGGGGTATTTTGTAAAGTACCAACATGTCAGGTGTACCAGCGTGTCAGGCGTTGTTGATTATTTGTTGTGTTTGTGATAGTATTGCGCTTATGAGATGCGGATGAGGCTGTGATAAAGGGGGAACATTTGGTTTCGGCTCGCATGAGGCTTTACTACGCAATGTTTTTGCTATTAGCCGCAATGTTTTTGCTATTAGTCGCGATTGTTGCTTATTATCCGGTTTTGCATAACGATTTTGTTAGTTTTGACGATTATAAATACACCACAGGCAATCCATCCATAAAAGACGGGCTTACTGTTGAGGGCCTGAAGTGGGCATTTGGCACCTTCTATTTTTCAAATTGGCATCCAATTACGTGGATTTCCCACATGGCCGATGTCTCGCTTTATGGATTTGGGGCAAGGGGACATCACTTAACGAGTCTATTCATTCACGCGATGAACGGGGTCTTGTTGTTTTTGATGCTTTATTCGATAACACCTGTGCTACAGACGAATCGCACGCTGTTGTGTTTGTTTGTGGCGGCGCTTTTTGCCGTTCATCCCCTGAATGTTGAATCTGTGGCGTGGGTGGCGGAGAGAAAAAATGTCTTGTGCGCGTTTTTTTGGTTTACCACGCTTATGGCGTATGCCCGTTATGTCAGTGGTCAGACACTTGTGCGATATTTAGTCGTTTTGTTTCTTTTTTCTATGGCGCTGATGTCAAAACCTATGGCGGTAACACTTCCCTTTACGCTCCTGCTGATTGATTACTGGCCGCTTGGGCGTTTCAAAACGGGACAAACCGTCATCAATAAATATCCGGTGGCAGGATTAATTGCCGAGAAAATCCCCTTTTTTCTCCTTTCATTTGTATCGTCAGCCATCACCATATATGCACAACGCCAGGAGGGTGCGATTATTTCCTTTAACACATTGCCATTGAACATACGTGTCATAAATGCCGTTATGTCATACGCCGGTTATATCGCGAAACTGTTCGTCCCCACACGGTTGGCTGTGTTTTATCCATACTTAGAGGAGAAATCCCCGCCGGCCATCGCTTTAACCGCCTTAGTGCTCGTCATAGTAACCACCGTTGTATTTATGAAGAGAAAGACCGCGCCGTATCTGCTGATGGGATGGCTCTGGTATATAGTGACCCTTGTGCCGGTTATTCAAATCGTGCAAGTGGGGGCGGCCCCGATGGCGGACAGGTACATGTACATCCCCGCGGTGGGGCTTTTTATTATGATTTCGTGGGGCGCGGGGGATGTCCTTGCGGCGCTCAGGCATCCCAGAGCTGTTGCGGCGGCGTTAGCTATCGCGACTATTACTGCTCTAATGTTTATTACGATACGGCAAACAGGGTATTGGAGGGATTCGACCACACTTTATAAACACGCCATTGACGTCACAAAGGGCAACTACCTTGCTTACAATAATTACGGGCAGGTGCTGATGAAGCAGGGCAAGTTTGACGATGCCATTGAGCAATTCAAAAAGGGCCTTGAGATAATGCCCTCAAATGATGAGCTGAATCTCAATATGTGGGAGGCCCTCTCAGCAAAAGGCACACCCGATGACAAGTACCTTGTTAATGCCGCTGCCTTATGGTTTCATGGGGATACCGCCGCCTTGTATAAAAAGACTGGCATTGGTTATTTTAATCAGAAGAAATACGATGACGCCGTGGGGTTTTTCTTAAAATCCCTGCTACTTAACAACAGAGATGTGGAGGCGTTTAATTATCTTGGAATGGCGTTACAGGAAAAGGGTCAATTCAGGGAAGCCGCGCTGACCTTTAATAAGGCGCTGGAAATTATGCCAAACAGCGCCGCCCTTCACTCTAACAAGGCGGCGGCGCTGATAAAGGCCGGAGATGTTAAGGCGGCGGCTGTCGAGTTAAAAGAGGCACTGCGCCTTGACCCCGCAAATGTGGCCGCGAAGCAAATGCGTAAGGAGATAGAATAGCACCAACACAGCCATTAGCCGCAGTACATGAAGCCGCCAACGGGCGGCAGCCCAAACGTAATTGATAAAGCGTGGCGAAATTTACGGGGTGAAGGGGGGGTTATACCATTTCTAAATCATGTGTGCAATAATATATTTCATCTCACTCAGCAACTAAACAACCGTCTCCACCTGATTTGCCTTGTTATCATTCCGTTGTCTGTCCTGTCGTCATTTCCTTTTACCTTGCCGTCATTCCGGCTTGTCCGGAATCTGCCTCTACACATTGTCAAGGCAGAAGCCAAAGAAGATTCCGGACAAGCCGGAATGACGGCGTATGGGTACTGGAATGACGGACTAAGGGTAAATTCATTATTCCTTGGTGTGAATTCCTTGCTGTGAAAGTTCAGTTAGAAATGTCGTGGAGTGAGACTACTGCGAATTATACTATTTCTAATACTAATATGCAATAATACACTTATCAAGAAGGAGGTAAGTGTATGGCAAGACGATCAGGAGGTAGGGAGCAATTGGAGCAGGCAAACAAGGTACTGTCAAAGGCACGTACT
>JADFXF010000063.1 GCA_015233685.1 Nitrospirota bacterium
AGGGGCGCGGGGCAATAGCAACCGTTCTAATCCAGTCGGGGACGCTTAAGGTAGGCGATGTGTTCGTAGCCGGAGTAAATTTTGGCCGCGTCAGGGCACTCATAGACGATGTCGGCGTTAAGACCATAGCCGCCACACCCTCGACCCCCGTTGAGGTCATAGGGTTTTCGGACGTGCCAAACGCCGGTGAGATGTTCATGGTAGTGGACGACGAAAAAAAGGCGCGGCAGATAACACTGTCCCGAAAACAAAAGGCGCAGTCACTGACCGTGGCACACGCCAAAAAGCTCAACCTCGACGAACTCTACGCCAGAATCAAAGAGCTTGAGATAAAGGAACTGAATATTATCATAAAGGCCGATGTGCAAGGCTCCGCCGAGGCCCTCAGGTCTTCTCTGGAGGGGATAAAGCACGAAGAGGTAAAGGTAAAGGTTATCCATACCTCCATGGGTGGCATCAACGAATCCGACGTAATGCTGGCTTCGGCTTCAAACGCCATAATCATAGGGTTTAACGTCCGGGCAGACGCAAAGAGCATGAAACTTGCCGACAGAGAAGGCGTTGACATCAGGTTTTATAACGTCATATACGACGCCATTAACGAAGTCAAAAAGGCGCTTGAAGGCCTCCTTGAACCAACGCTGAAAGAAACCATTCTCGGCACAGCGGAGGTAAGACAGTTGTTTACTATCTCAAGAATAGGCACTATCTGCGGCTGTCAGGTAACCGAAGGGGTCATTCAGAGGGGAAGCGACGGCATCAGGGTAATCAGGGATAACATTGTCATTTACGAAGGGAAAATCGCCACGCTGAGGAGATTCAAAGACGACATAAAAGAGGCCCATAAGGGCTACGATTGCGGCATTCTCGTGGAGAATTTCAACGATGTGAAAGTCGGCGACATTCTGGAGAACTTTAAGATAGAGAAGGTTGCCGGTAAACTGTAAACTCAACCCCTGCGTTGCGGCTTATGATGTCAGCTTATGATAATAGGGATAATGCGAATCAGCCTGTACATACCCGACGCGGGTTCGTTGAAGGCTAAGAGGTTTGTCATCAAATCGGTGAAAGACAAGATAAAAAACAAGTTCAACGTCTCGCTGGCTGAGGAGGCAAACGACCTGTGGCAGCGCGTGGAGCTTTACGCGGCCTGTATATCCACTGACACTCAGCATGTAAACAGTACGCTGGAAAACGTAAAAAATATGATAGAAAAAGACCCGCAGATAGAAATCCTCGACTATTCGCTGGAGCTTTCCTGATGCTGCCCTATAAGCGTTCACAGCGTGTTGGCGATCTGCTGAGGCAGGAGATTTCGGAGATAGTCCTAAGCAGGATAAAAGACCCGCGGCTTGGATTTATCACGGTTACAGACGTGGAGCTTAGCGACGACCTTAAGACGGCACACGTGTTTATCAGCGTCCTGAAAAAGGGTGAACTAAGCAAGACATTAAAGATACTGAACGCGGCGGCCGGATTTATCCGCCATGAGGCCGCAAAGAACGTCAAGCTGAGGCAGATTCCAAACATCGTATTCGCGGAAGATATATCTCTTGCCTACGGGATGAAAATAGACGGTCTGCTAAAAAATATAGAAAAAGATGAAAGAGAAAGGGTGAAAAATGAAACCTCCTGAGAACTTAGTGTCATACCTGAAGGATAATGACACATTCTACATCGTGCCGCACATGTTTCCCGATGGTGACGCCCTTGGGTCAGCCCTTGCGCTGGAGAGTGCGCTTTGTACCATCGGCAAAAAGGCCATAGTCTTTTCTCGTGACCCCGTGCCGGACATGTATAATTTCCTCCCCGAGGCCTCCCGGATAGCTCCGATAAGCGACCTGAAGTCGTCCGGGGACGCGGTCTTAGTGCTTGTTGACTGCAACGCCCCCAACAGGGCGGATATAGAACGGGTAAAGTTTAAATTCACAATCGTCATTGACCACCATGAGACGGAATCCGACTTCGGCGACATCAGATGGGTGCTGCCCAAGTCCCCGGCCACCGGCCTGATGATATATTTTCTGATTAGAGCACTCGGCGTTGAGATAAGCGGCGCTATGGCCTTAAATCTCTATGCGGCTATTGCCGTGGATACGGGGATATTCAGGTACTCTAACACGACTGCCGAGTCTCTGACTGTGGCCGCCGACCTCGTCTCAAAGGGCGTCAGGCCATCCTTCGTAGCCGACCGTCTGCATAACAACTGGACTGAGGCAAAATTCATGCTCTTAAAACATATGCTCAATAACCTTGAGATACAAAAAGACACGGCCATATGTTTTATAACAAGCGATATGCTGAAACGAACAGGCGCCAAGCCCGAAGACACAGAAAACTTTGTCAACTTTCCCATTATGATTGATACCATAAAAGTATCTGCCCTGTTTAAAGAGACAGGCAAGGACTTCTGGAAGGCCTCACTGCGCTCTCGCGGCGATGTGAATGTGGCTAAAATAGCCGAGAAACTCGGCGGAGGCGGGCATAAAAACGCGGCGGGCTTTAGAATAACAGGAGACATAGAGACATCAAAAATGGCGCTCATGGAATCTTTGGACGGAATCGGAGAGTCCTCCGGGGGTGATTAACGGCGCTATAAATTTCAATAAGCCGGAGGGGATATCCTCCCATACCGCGGTGCAGCGAATAAAGGCCGCGCTAAAACTCGGCAAGGCCGGTCACGCCGGCACACTTGACCCTCTGGCCGAGGGGGTGCTTATTGTGCTTTGTGGTAATGCCACAAAACTCACCCCGTATCTGGCCACGCTGGACAAGACATACACCGCCGTCGTAAAACTTGGAGAGCACACGGAGACCCTCGACAGAGAAGGAAAAATCGTCAGGACAGCCCCGATATCAGGGATAACCGCCGAAGGTGTTGAGGAGGCGTTGAAGGCATTTACCGGCGTAATTTCCCAAACCCCGCCCATGTACTCGGCCCTGAAGATAAACGGTACCCCCCTGTATAAACTCGCCCGCAAGGGGCTTGAGGTAGAGCGCAAACAGCGCACCATTACCATATTCGACATCACATTGACGGCCTTCGATTTGCCATACATTACGCTGGCCTTACACTGCTCAAAGGGGACATACGTCAGGAGCCTCTGCAGCGACCTTGCCGAGAGCCTCGGCTCATGCGGATACGTCCACGCGCTCAAACGCACGGGTGTGGGGATGTTCAACATAACCGGCTCATGCGGCCTTGATACCCTTGAAAGCGCGCGGGTGCTTTCTATGGACGAGACTCTGTGCCACCTTGTTGAGAGGACGCTTACCCCTGATGAACAAAGGAAGATACTAAACGGTTCAATGCTTGATGACTACGCCCCTGACCGGCAAAACGGGGCAGCCGTGAGATTAAAGGACATAAGGGGAAATCTGTTTGGGATTGGCACATATGCGGACAAAAAAATTAAGATAGCGACTTTTTTAGGGAAAAGCCGAGGCAATAGTTAAAGCAGAATTTTATAATAAATGGTTAAGTAGCTAAAAAAATGGGAAAAAAACACTTGACAAGATTTTTAGATTATGTTAGAAATATACTGTGATAGATATATTCGGGCCTAAATCGCTGCTTGGGCTGGACATAGGGTCGTCCAGCATAAAGGCCGTGCAGTTGAAAGACCTCAAAACCGGTTACGAGCTGGAACTGTTTGATTTCCTGCCGATTGATTCTGACCTGATAGTCGAAAACGTGGTGGCAGACTCAGAGAAACTCTCCGGCGCGATCAGGGCGCTGGTCAAAAAGGCAAAGATAAAGACCAAAAACACGGTAATATCAATATCCGGGCACTCCTCTGTGATAATCAAACGCATCACGCTGCCAGACATGACAGAGGAGGTGTTAAACGAAAATATACGTTATGAGGCAGAGCAGTATGTGCCCTTTGGGATAGACGACGTAAATCTGGATTATCAGATTCTTGGCCCCGCCGAAGAGCCGGGACAGATTGATGTTATACTGGTGGCGGTAAAAAAGGATGTATTAAGCAGCTATATAAGCGCGGTCAAAGACGCCGGATTAACCCCGGTTATAGTGGATGTGGACGCCTTTACGCTTGAGAACATGTATGGGGCAAACTATAAAACCGAGGCGTCCAGAAGCGTGGCCCTGCTCAATGTGGGTGCGTCAAATACGACAATAAACATATTAAAAAGCGGGATATCCGCCTTCACAAGAGACAGCTCCATTGGGAGCAGAAATCATACCGAGGCCCTGATGAATCAATTCTCTTTATCATACGAAGACGCGGAGAGGATAAAGGCCGGTGCCACAGTAAACGGAATTACCCCTGAACAGGCGGCTCCTGTGCTTGACAGTGTATCAGAGGACATAGTGATGGAGATAAATCATTCGCTGGATTTCTTCAGCGATTCTCCGGAGATGGAGGCAATAGAGGGCTTATGGCTCGGTGGTGGAGGGGCGCTGGTAAAGGGTTTAAAAGAGAAGTTGTCGGACATGACGGGCTATCCCGTGACGCTGTTAAATCCGTTTAAGGATATAAAGATACCAAAGGGTATTGACGCCGCTTATCTGGCGTCCATAGCCCCGATAGCCACGATAGCCGTCGGGCTGGCAACAAGAAGGCTCGGAGACAGATGATCAAAATAAATCTCCTTCCCTCAGATGGAAAGGCGAAAAGAAGAAAAAAACCCCCCGCCGCAATACCCGTCCTGTACGCGGTAATCGTTTTGGTGCTGGTGCTTTCATTAGCAGGGGCGGGCTTCGGGTATAAGATTTTGTCAAACAAACTCGGGATGATGCAAAAGGAAAAGGCGGAAAAGACTAAACAACTTGAGGCGTTGAAAAATAAAACGAAAGATGTCGAGGCCCTTGAAAAGAAAATCAAGGAGATTGCCGATAATAAAAAGGTGATAGAACAGTTGATAGCCAACCAGACCACGCCGGTAAAGGTGCTGGATGAGATAAGCAAGCTCCTGCCGGACAATGTCTGGCTTACGAAGATGAGCATTAACGAGCAAGGCCTGTCGCTAAGCGGCACCGCCGAGAAAAACGACGATTTAGTCATATTCGTAAACAAACTTAAGAACTCAAAACTCTTTAATAATGTCTATCTGAGCAAATCCCAGAGTGGGTCTATAAGTATGGGAGGCACGGGACACGCGGATATGCCCGTGTACAATTTTGAGATGCAGATGAGCATAAATGTAGTGGTTAAGGCGGCATAATGCTTGCGCTCCCTGACATAAATAAACTTCACCCCGGCCTTAAGGCATTGATAGCGCTCATGCCGGCAATCATAATAGCCATACCTTTTTATCTGTTAATATACAGCCCTACCACTGAACAGATTGATAAACTGAAAGTGGAACTCAAAAAGACAGACGAAGAGATAGCCACAGCAGAGAAAAGGGTGGCAAAACTGCCCGGTCTGCAGGCACAGAAGAAATTAGCCGAAGAGGAGTATAATACAATCAGGAAGCATCTGCCCGAAGAACACGAGATAACGAACCTCCTGAAGCAGGTATCTGACAATGCGATAGGCGCCGGATTGAAGGTGGATTTGTGGGAGCCGCAGCCAAGGAAAAACCACGCAAGCAATATACTTTATGAGATTCCCGTCAGGGTGCTGGTACAAGGCACATATCACAAACTGGGCGATTTCCTGAGCAGAATAACGGCACTTGACCGGATAGTCAACACGTCGAAAATAGATTTGAGCAGCCCAAAGGTATCGGGTGACGAGGCGGTTCTGTCTATAAGCCTTGGGGCCTCGACCTTCTCCGCCATCACTGATGACAAGGGCAAAGGCCCCGGCAAATGATAGGCCAAATGACATGGTATGCAGAGATATGATAAAGGGTTTATGCCTTATAGCGGCAGTGTGTGTCTGTTGTCTGTTGGGCGTTAGTTTGCCAGGTGAATGTGCGGCGTCCCCAGCCGACCCCGCGGCAGCAGTCCCTATGGACAATGAGACGGCCACAGCGCTAAAACCTCTTACAATAGAGAGGTACAACTATGAACCGAATGGAAGGAAAGACCCTTTTTTGTCGCTGGCAGAAATGAGGAAAAAGAGGCTGACGGCATCGGCGGCGGTAAAACCGAACAGGCCCCCCCGCGCACTTTCACCACTTGAGATTCCCGAACTAAATGCCATAGTGTTAAAAGGAATAGTGGTGGATGCAAAGAAAAGATATGCCGTTGTGGAAGTAGACGGAAAGACATTCGTAATAACTGAGAGGATGTATCTGGGCAGAGAAGGCGGAAGGGTTGTCAAGATCAACAGTGATAACTTAGTAGTGGAAGTGATTACATATGACGACCTCGGCAAAGAGGACAAGTCTTTACATCCAATACCACTGAGGAAAGAGGGCCAGGAATGATTAACACGACAATAAAAGAATTGACAACCACTGTCTTATGTATAGTTTTTCTTTGCGGGTGCACCCAGGTAATTGAAACCACAAGGAGTGCCCCGGCTGCCCCACAACAAGACAACGCCATCGTGTCCACTGACATGGCAAAGGACCCTGTGGCCATAGCACCCGACAACTCTAAGCCACAAAAAGCCAGTCTCGCGGACGAACAGACTGGCAATGCCATCACATCAATAGAAGTGACAAATGAACTGGTAAACATAACGGCATCTAAACCGTTCCGGTACAAGGTGGCAGACACCAGTGACTCATACACAAAGAGGATTGAGCTGTTTGACATCTCCCCCGGCCGCTTTAAGGATATTATACTGCCGGGAAGCACAAAGGTGGCAGACATGAAGGTAACGTTGACTAACAACCGGTGCGTGGTAGTGTTGTCGCTTACCGCGGCTGCCAGCATAAAGGACAAGTATGCCAATAACACCCTCACACTGGCGTTTGATAAACCAGACCAGGTCATGAACTCCGAGCCGCCCGCAGACAGGCCTCAGCAAAACAAAGGACATCTGCCAACCGGGAAAAATGTAACGGGAGTCAGATTTGCAAAAGACGCGGATAAGGCGGCCAGAGTGGAGATAGAAGGAGACGGTTTGTTAACGGCGGACATATCCACTCTCAACGGCAGGGTCATCGTGGATTTACGGGGGGTAAAAATGACCACCGTGACGCCGAAAGATGTCTCACCACCCATCAGGGCAATCAGGTGGGCGCAGCATAAGGACAAGGTTCGCATAGTGATGGATTTATCAGAAAACGCGCAATATAAGGTTGACGACCAGGGCGACAGGCTTGTTATCATCATAGCTGACGCGGCCTCAACGACGCCAGCGGCCACTGTGGAAAAAAAGTCGTCCGCCACAAAGGATAAGGCGGCGGCCACAGAAGTCTCAAGTGAGGACAAACCGGTGCCTTCTCCCACGCCGCAGGCCAAGCCTGATATTTCAAAGAAAAGAAACCCTATCACTCTGAACTTCAATGATGTTGATGTCATTGCGGTTTTGAAACTCATAGCCTACGTCAGCGATTATAACATAGTGGTTGACCCGCATGTAAGCGGCAAGGTGACGATTCATGTCAAGGATATGCCATGGGACAAGGCCCTTGATTTAATCATGGAATCCACTAAATTAAGGAAAATAGTAGAGGGCGATGTGATTAAGATAGTACAGGGTGATGTGCCCGCCTCCACCGCTGACATCAAATCCACCCCGCCGCCACCACCAATACATATAAATGACCTGAGCATCATGTTCTCTGATGCCGGTGGTGAAATGAAGATTATAAAACGGGCAAACGTAGCGGCAGGCAGCGGTAGCATATGTCTGGATATAAATCCCACTGACATACAACCGGCCATAATTCCCCACCCACCCGTGGCTCAGAAAAAGGCTGTCCACGCGAAGAGCTCTCATAAGAAGAAGGTAAAGAAAAAATGATTTACTTCATAAAGAGCAGTCTCCCCTGGAGGAAAGGTTATGATTAAAAGACGTAATATGCTTGCCTTATTTTTGTTGGCCGTATTATTGGTTTCAGGCTGCGTGAGCACAAACACCACGCTCGGTGATGAGCCTATTCGCGCCGTATCTGATAATATGTTGACTGATGTCAGCGTTGATGACTATTCGCTGAAAATTACGGCAACCGGAAACTTTGAGTATACTTTTTCGAGAACCTCCGACCCGTTTAAGGTGTTTATCGAACTAAAAGGCGTCAGCCAGGGGCTTTTTACAGAGCGAATCATCCCTAAAAAAGATGGCATAAGCGAAATTGCGTTTATAAACAAGACGGTGCCCGTGAAGGCCACCCTTATTGAGCTGACCCTGACCGCTCCGTTGGATGTCGCCCATTCTCTTAACGGCAACGTGCTGGCAATTAGCGTCAAAAGATTAGATGATATCTTGTCCAGCCCGCAACCGGCACAGTCCCCCCAGGACGCGGATGTATTTGTAATGCCGGAGACCGAAACCGCGGAAAACACCCCCGCCCCATTCAACCCTGACGCCAGAGGCATAACAGGGCTGACGTTTAAGAAAGAAGACGGTGCCGTAAACCTGGTAATACAGGGCGACGGAGCTATGAAGCCTAATTTCTCAAAGCTGAGAGAGACTTTGCTTGTTGACATACCCGGCGTGCGTCTATCAGCAGTTATGCCTACTGATTTGCTCCCCCCTGTAAAGGAACTCAAATCAGAGGAAAGGCCATCAGGAATACGAATAATTATGAAGCTGGATAAAGACGCCTCATCAAAAGTGTTGACCGTCGGCGATACGGTGATAGTGTCCCTGACGACGACGGAGATGGCGGCTGCGGCAGCGAAAAAAATGTCAGACATAGACGCAAAGCATAAGTCGGCCATTGCACAAGGCAAAAAAGCGGACACGAAGTCCCCCGCGCAGGGCAAACTTCCCCCCCCCCAGCAAGACGCTTCTGTGCCGAGCGGCGCCCAGCCCCTGCCTGTGGCGTCATCAACGGATAACGCGGCAGGTGCAAAGTCACCCGATGCCGGTGTAACGGGCGTTCTCTGCGGTAAACCCGTACCCTGCGGCACGAACAACAAGCTGCTCAGCCTTGATTTTCAAAGCGCGGGCATAGTTTCGGTTTTCAAGGTGCTGGCAGAGGAAAGCGGCTGCAACATAGTTGTTGACCCCACGGTTCAGGGGCAAATAACCATGCAGGTGAAGGACGCGCCATGGTTTCAGATAGTTGACCTCATACTGAAGATTCATTCGCTGGGCTGCGACATCACCGGAAATATCATAAGAATCGCCCCCACAAAAAAACTTGATGAGGAGAGGGACGCCGACCTCAAAAGGGTCAAAACAGACATGGGCATAAAAGATACCCAGGAACAGATGGAACCCCTTGTAACCAAAATATTCAGAATCAGTTACGCAACAGTGGATGAAATGAAAGCCCTTCTCACATCAACTCCATCGGCCACACCTACCACCGCCACGCCCACCGCTGCCGCCGGGGCCGCCGGAGCTGCCGCCGCTGCACCAGTAACTGCCTCATCCTCCGGCTTACTATCTCCGCGCGGCACAATGACAATCGATAAAAGGACAAGCTCCATTATTGTGGTAGATATACCGCGAGTCATGGACAATATAGAAAGGATGATAAAGCAATTGGATAAGCCCCCGCAACAGGTGTTGATAGAGGCAAGAATAGTGGAGGTTTCAAAGAGCGTCAATGACAGTCTTGGCATAAACTGGGGCATACTGTCGTATAATAAGTCGGCTGCCAGCAGTGGGCAGACCAGCGGACTTGGCGTTGGCGGAACCTTTGGCTCTCTGGCAGGTAATTCATATCTTGGTACCTTGCCGAGTATACTATCCACCGCCGGTACAGACGGCATAGTGCTTGGTTTTATGAATGCCGCCAAGACGGCTGGACTGGACTTAAAACTTCAGGCGTTGGAAGATACCAGTCAGGGGAAAGTCCTCACAAACCCTCGTCTCCTGACGTTGAATCTACAGAAGGCCAGCATAAATCAGGGTCAGAGCATCCCGTATCCGCAGATGAACGCGCAAGGTGAAATCTCAGCGGCCTTCAAAGACGTAACGATAAAAATAGACGTTACGCCGCAGATTACCCCCGACAATTCGGTTATATTGCAGGTAGACATCAGCAAGGAGGACTTCCTGCAATCTGTCACAATCGGAGGCAGCTCGGCCCCTCAAACAACTAAGCTTGCGGAACAAACAAAGGTGTTGATAAAAGACGGCGAAACTCTGGTATTGGGCGGTGTTTTCGCAACGAAGGAGTCGAAGGGGGACGAAGGTCTTCCCTTTCTGAAAGACATACCGGTACTGGGATGGTTGTTTAAGACCAATACCTATGCACTACAAACAAACGAGTATTTGATCTTCATAACTCCAAGGATTGTAAACAGAGAGGCGGAGGAACCTTCGTAAACATAACAGCCTAAGGATTAAAGACGAAGGGGGGTAACCCCCCTTCACCCGTATTTTTGCACATATTTTATCTATTGATTTCCATAGTGAGGTAACGTGTCAGGCATAAAAATAATAACCGCGGGAGAATCACACGGGCAGGCACTCGTTGGCATTGTGGAAGGGCTGCCCTCCAATATGCCGCTTAGTCAGGACGATATAGACAAAGAACTCATGCGCAGGCAAATGGGCTACGGCAGGGGCGGCAGGATGGCTATTGAGACCGACAAGGCAGAAATCCTCACCGGCGTCAGGTGGGGAAAGACTCTGGGAAGCCCAATTGCGATAGAAATTTCCAATAGGGACTCCGCCAACTGGGTAAAGGGAATGTCCATCTCATCAGAGCACGAGGGTGCAATCGCCCCGGTAACCAGACCACGCCCCGGACACGCAGACCTCGCCGGAGCGGCTAAGTACGGTTTTAAAGACATAAGAAACATTCTTGAGCGCGCCTCAGCCCGCGAAACCACAACAAGGGTTGCCCTCGGTGCGGTTTGTAAGAAATTTCTAAACGAATTCAACATCGCCATCGGCAGCTTTGTAACATCCATAGGAGATGTCCAAAGCACTGTGCAGCCACAAGTGGCAGCGCGCGGCGAGCTGCTTGAATTATTTAAAATGGCCGAGGCTGACGTTTCAAAGGGCGACAATCGTACCGTTCGCACTCCCTACGCCCAGGACTCAGAGAAAATGATAAGCGCAATCGGCGATGCAATGGCAGCCGGTGATACACTTGGTGGAACTTTTGTGGTGTTTGCAGCGAATGTGCCCGTTGGGTTAGGCTCACACATCCAATGGGACAGGAAACTGGACGGCAGATTGGCTCAGGCCATCATGAGCATTCAGGCCGTCAAAGGTGTTGAACTAGGCATGGGATTTAATGCCGCCGCACTCAACGGCTCACAGGTCATGGATGAGATATTTTATGATAAACCTAAGACGCCTCATTTCGGTTTTTACCGAAAGACCAACAACATGGGTGGCATAGAGGGCGGTATGAGTAACGGGATGCCCATAGTGCTGCGCGCCGCGATGAAACCAATCCCCACGCTGAGAAAAAAACCTCTAAAGTCGGTAGATTTACTAACAAAGTCAGCAATTGAGGCCGCCTATGAGCGCTCTGACGTATGCGCCGTGCCCTCGTGCTCAGTCATCGCCGAGGCCATGATGGCAGTCGTCCTTGCCGATGCCTTTTTGGATAAATTCGGCGGCGACGCCATTGACGAAACAAAGGCAAACTATTATAATTACATGAAATATTTATCGGGCATATAAATCGGACATATAAAATGAAGGCAATAAACTAATTGAAAAACATAGTGCTGACCGGCTTCATGGGAACAGGGAAGACGACGATAGGGCGGGTGCTGGCGAAGTTGCTTGGCAGGAATCTTATTGATGTTGACTCGGAGATAGAAAAGGCGCAGGGGATGAGAATCACCGAGATATTCGCCACAAAGGGCGAGGCCAAATTCAGGGATATGGAGACAGAAATGGCGGGGAAAATCTCCAACCTCTCTAATGTGGTCATATCCACCGGAGGCGGTATCGTCTTAAGACAGGAAAACATTGAGCTTCTGCGCAAAAACGGCATCGTGGTCAACCTTACCGCCGCCCCCGATGTTATACATGCCCGCATCTCTGGCGGCAACGACAGGCCGCTCCTTAATGTCCCGGACCCGCTGACCAAAATCAGGGAACTCCTTGAGTTTCGGCAACCTTTTTACCTAAACGCCGACATTGTCATAGACACAGCAGACAAGACGCCAATCCTTGCAGCCGAAGAGATTATTCAATCCGCAAAGTTGATGAGCCGATGAGTGATTTAACAGTAAACCTGGGTGAAAGAAGTTACGAAATCTCAATCGAAGCAGGTGCAATCAATTCGCTTGGAGAAAAACTATCCTCCCTGGGGTTTAACAATAAAATCGTGATAGTATCTAACGAGACCGTTTTCAAGCATTATGGGGCGTGCGTGT
>JADFXF010000064.1 GCA_015233685.1 Nitrospirota bacterium
AAGAGACCGCGGCTTAAAGGCAGGGGGGGCGGCGCTGGTGGACGAGGTCAGGGGGGCGCGGGGGCGTCCACTCACTCCGCTCCGTCATCGCGCCCTCGCTCAGATGAGCTTGCGGGGCGGTCGGGCGCTGCGGGGGGATTCCCCCCGCTTGGGGCGCGCCCTCCGCGTGCCGTCGCTGCGTTCGCGGCCACACCCCGCGCCCTTCAGAGGGCCGACAGAGGGAGCTGGAGAGACAGGGGACCAGCCCGATGAGACTGGGAGCTAAAAAGAGGGGGGCACGTAGAGGGGGCGCGCGCGGCACGGCTAGACTGACATCCCGTCCTTGTCGTTCAGGCCAGTCCGGAACTGAGGAGGCGGGGGCCGGGTATATGCGGCCCCCACAGTACGACAGACGAATAGCTGATGGCTAGTAGGGCTTATATGTGTCCGCGGTAAGCCAATGATTCTGGCCACACGTATAGTAACATTATCCTGGATAAAGACAGCAAGAGGCCGCGGTGGGTTGTTGAGGAGGTGCCGGCGCACGGGCGTGACGCCGGCACTGTCAGAACGACCTTTGGATTAAAGGTTTCCTATTCTATCATTTTCTACTTGACAAATAAAGAAAGAGGTACGAGACAGGATACAACCCGATGTAACCGGGAGCGTAAAAGATTATGAGGGAAAAGTGTTACCTTGTCGTAACATCGGCAAGAAGATAGAGCATCAAATATAGGCTACGGTCGACGTAATACCTGTCGGGGGTTCGAATCCCTCCCCAGGAGCCAAACTCATTGCTTTTCTCTTTTTCGGGGTCGTATATCCGATAGCCCGAACGAACTGATACAGCGATATGTCAAGGGCATCAAGTATTTTTATCAGATTTTTAAATAAGACCTCATGCAATCCCTTCTCCATGAGAAATATCTGATTATGTGATACACCACACATTGCCGCAAGCGCTCACGAGGATATCAGTCTCTTGTCTATACTTATGAAGTTCGGGGCCAAGATGTAAGTTTTTTGCGTAGCTTTTGCCCTTTATCTTCGTATTCCAGACATACTGCGGACCGTGTCCTGGATGTCCCTCCTTTGCGCAGGCACAATTCTTTTTGCCACATTTTCTGTATTTAACTGAGATTATCCCCCGTCTAAAATTCCCGAGTTGATAAAGCTTCTGATAGAGTGAGTCTTGAAGTTTTTGCAAGCTTTCCAATGTTGCATCCATAAACACACCTCCCTGTAATCTGATTGCTATATAAGCAATCAGATTACAAGACAAAATTAATCATATTGTCAATCAGACCAAATTTTTTGTCGTGCACCCGAAGCGGTGTCATTTGTTGAAATGTCAGCCGTCCTATTGATATAATATATCTATGAAAGGAGCAGTAGCGGCATTAATACTATTATTATCTTTCGCAACGGCGGCTCTGGCGGCCTCCGGCGTAAGGGAAACCCCTTTCACGCTTGACGACAGAGACAGGTTAATAAGGCTTGACGTAAGAATGGACGCCATCGAGAAAAGGATGGACTCTATAGAGAAAAGAATGGATGGACTTGAGAAAAAAATGGATGACCTTGAGAAAAGGGTAGATAAAAGGATAGATACTTTGAAATCAGATATGGACAAGAGATTCGACCAGATGATGACGTTCATGCTATGGGGTTTTGGCATCCTGTTTGGAGGCATGGGAGTTCTGATGACGACGGTAATATGGGACAGACGCACTGCCCTTGCGCCTGTTATTAGAAAAAGCGATGAGTACGGCCAACGTTTGCTGACTTTAGAACGGCTATCAGAGGAAATGCTCTTGAGGTTAAAGGAAGATAAGCAGGAAGTTAAAATAATCCGACATTAAGAGAAGCGGCAGTTAAGGATTCAGGCATAGCAGAGGCCCTCAGACACGCAGGACTGCTGTAACAGTACCCCTCTGACATATAATATATACTTGAGAGAGGAGATACCAGCTTTCCAGCAATGACAGATTCCCTGTTGGGTTGTAGCGGCCTGGTCTGAAGTGCCTATTTCTTTTTATAAACGTTAAGGCCGACCTTTATCGTCTCTGCCCCAGTGACGGACTGGTTTCCTTCAGTGGAGGCGATAATTATGGTTTTACCCGACGACGACAGTCCGAATTCCTTAGATATATCTACTTTGATTGTTAAGATATTCCCTTCAAGAGCCATTTCCACATTTTTCATTTATATTCTCCTTAATGTTTATTTGAGCGTACCTACGGTATATTATACTATTGGCGGCATTAATAGAAATACCGCCTAAGATGTTATGAGCCTAAGATGAGGACGTGTTGACCGGAGTTAGAGGAAAATGAAAAAAGGCAAGGATTAATAAACCCTTGCCTTTCTATGCGTAACAATGAGAGAGAGTTATTTCTTCTCGTCTTTCTTCTCGTCTTTCTTCTCGTCTTTCTTCTCGTCCTTCTTTTCGGCTGCCTTATGATCTGCTGCCTTAGGTTCTGCCTTCTTCTCTACCTTAGGGGCGGGGGAAGGGGACGCGGATGCGGCAGGGGCCTTGTCTTCCGCAAACACTGCGCCTGTTATTGACAATGCGAACAGTGCTGCTACTAAAACGGTCATCAGTTTCTTCATTTCTTCTCCTTTAGTTCGTTAGTTTATTTATTACGGCTACTGTGCCGGCACTGGCGCAGGTGCTGGCGCTTCCTCAGCGGCTTTCTTGGCTTTCTTGGCCTTTTTCTTCTTCTTGGCTTTCTTGGCCTTCTTCACCGTAGTTGCGTCATCAGTCTTGGGGGCTTCTACCGCGGGTGCTCCCGCTGCAGGAGCGGTATCGGCCGCAAACGACACGGCACTGAAAGATACCAGCATTGCCAAACAAAATACCATCGCAAAAATTTTCTTCATCCGTCACACCTCCTTTTAAATTATTTGTATATTTTACGCTTGCTTCGCACTTTCACATCCTGTCCTACTGCACTATGTATCATTGCAAACATCGTGCCAGAAACTATTTGTTGAGTTTACGGGCATTTGGGAGGATGACACAGGAAATTTCATTCCTATTTAGTAATTCATATCCTTATTTGAGGAACGGCAGTTGAGGAAACGGGGTAAGCGGGTTATAGCAAAGAGGGAAGGGGGGTAGTCCTTCCCTTTTTACTTATGCTGATTCTACTTGTTTTTCGTAGATAAGGAGCGGTTTGACGTTATTAACGATGGTCTCCTCGTTGATGATACATTCCTTGATTCCATTTTGGGAAGGGATTTCGTACATCACGTCGAGCATGACCTCTTCAAGGATTGATCTGAGGCCACGCGCTCCGGTCTTTCTGGTGATTGCCTTTTTTGCGATAGCTCGCAGGGCGTTATCTGTAAATTTCAGCCTTACGTTGTCGAAGTGCAGAAGTTTTTCGTACTGCTTAGTCAAGGCGTTTTTCGGCTCTACGAGAATCTGTACGAGCGCGTCTTCGTTGAGTGCCTCAAGGGTGGCTATGACGGGCAGTCTGCCGACCAGTTCGGGTATCAGGCCATATTTGGTCAGGTCCTCAGGGCTTACCAGCGTCAGGATCTTCTCTTTCTTTTTCTTACTATACAGTTCAGCCCCAAAGCCTACGGTTTTTTTACCTATACGCTGTTCGATAATCTCATCAAGGCCGTTAAACGCCCCGCCGCAGATAAATAATATATTAGTGGTATCCACCTGCAGGTACTCCTGATGGGGGTGTTTTCTGCCGCCTTGCGGGGGGACATTGGCTATTGTGCCCTCGATAATTTTCAACAGGGCCTGTTGAACTCCCTCTCCTGAGACGTCACGTGTTATTGATGGATTGTCTGACTTGCGGCTTATCTTGTCTATTTCGTCTATATAGACTATTCCCTTTTGCGCCCTTTCAATATCGAAGTTTGCCGACTGAAGGAGTTTTAGTATTATATTCTCTACGTCTTCACCAACGTAACCGGCCTCTGTAAGGGTAGTTGCGTCGGCTATTGTAAACGGCACGTCGAGGTATCGCGCCAGGGTTTGGGCAAGAAGCGTCTTGCCAGTGCCTGTGGGGCCGGCAAGCAGTATATTGCTCTTTTGGAGTTCGACATCGGTTTCCTTCTGCCTGTATATTCGTTTGTAGTGATTGTGGACGGCAACTGAGATTATCTTTTTGGCCAGCTCCTGGCCTATTACATAATCCTTTAAAAAGGCATGTATTTTCACAGGTGTCGGTACGCCGCTGTGCCCTTTTTGTGTGAAGGACATTTTCATATCCTCGGCGATTATGTCGTTGCATAAATCAACACACTCGTCACAAATGTATACTGAGGGGCCTGCTATCAACTTCTTTACTTCCCCCTGTTGCTTGCCACAGAATGAACATTTCAACTGTTCATCTTTCTTTCTCGCCATTAGTTTTCTCTCCATACTCATCAATTTACTGCCGCTGTGTCCACTGTACTGACACAATACTTATGCTTATATTATAGCACGATTGCCGGAGTTTTTTTATTTATCATCGGCAGTCTTTATTGTGGCGATAACCTCGTCAACCAGGCCATAGAGTTTAGCCTCTTCCGCGGACATGAAATAGTCCCTGTCGGTGTCTGCGTGGATTTTGTCCATATGCTGTCCGGTGTGATGGGAGAGTATTTTATTGAGCGTGTTTTTCATTTTCAGCATCTCTTTGGCGTGGATTTCCACGTCTGTGGCCTGGCCGCTGAAGCCTCCCATGGGCTGATGAATTAATATCCTTGAGTTGGGCAGCGCAAATCTCTTTCCATGTGCGCCGGCGGCCAGAAGCAGCGCCCCCATGCTTGCGGCCTGTCCCGTGCAGTAGGTTGCTATATCGCACCGCACGTACTGCATTGTATCGTATATGGCAAGGCCGGAGGTCACAAGCCCACCCGGTGAGTTTATATACAGATGGATGTCCTTTTCAGGGTCTTCTGTTTGCAGAAACAGCATCTGTGCTATTATACTGTTGGCAACGTTATCGTCAACGGCGGTGCCCAGAAACACTATCCTGTCTTTCAACAGTCTTGAGTATATATCGTAGGCGCGTTCTGTCCTGCCGGTTTGCTCTATTACCATGGGAATGAATGTCATTGCAACTCCTCCTTTTTTGTTACAACCGCCTTAGAGTATATCGAATCAACTACCTTCTCTCTGAATACCGAATATCTAAGGCTCTCAAGGGCACCCTCTTGTGTGTTATAGTACTGCAGCAGGGCCTCCGGCGACATAGACGAGGCATAGGCCATAGATATAAGCCTTTCTTTCATATCATCCTCTGTGGCCTTAACGTCCTCTTTTTCTCCTATTATATCAAGCAGCACCATTATTTTTACACTTCTTACCGCGTCATCGTGGAACTTCGCCTTTATCTCATCATCGGGCGTATTCTTGTACGCATCAAGGGTCTTTGCCTGGCTTACGATGCTTTCTATCTCCTGTTTTAGCGCCGTTTCAGGAAGGTCGAATTGATACGCATCGGCCAGTTTTCTTATCATATCCCCTTTTTCGGCCTTCACCGCCTTGTCTCTTTTCATTTCGATAAGGGTTTTACTGATGTGTGCGCGCAAATCCTCAAGGCTGTCAAACCCTACGTCTTTGGCAAACTCATCGTCTATGGGCGGCATCTGTACGGCCTTAATGTCCTTTATCGTGATGTGGAAAGTGACCGTCTGCCCACTGAACTGTGAGTTGAGATGTTCCGGAGGGAAAACTGCCTCTGCCTCTACGGTATCGCCCCTGTTTTTCCCAATTATGGCGGTATAGAAACTCTCTGGATAGGCCTCAGAGCCTACTTTGATAAACAGGTCTTTTCTCGGCTCCGGGTCCGTGCCTGTGGTATAGTCAAGCACGACGAGGTCTTCCATCTCCACCGATCTGTCAACAGGCACATAGATGGCCTTTGACATTGAGAGTCTGTTCATATGGGTCTGCACTTCGTCGTCAGTAACCACGACGTTAATCTCATTAACCGGCAGTCCCTCATAAACCAAGCCATCAACCTTGGGGCGTACCTCAACAGAGCATACCAGCTTTAATGCCCCTTTGGTCTTATAGTCCTGTGATTCGATAACCGGCGGTAGAAGAGGTGTGAGGTCCGCCGCTTTAACAGCGTCCTTATAGTATTGCGGTATCAGAGATTCAAGCACATTATGTTCCACATCTTTTCTATATCGTTTCTCAATCAAAGACATGGGGGCCTTGCCCTGCCTGAAGCCGGGGATCCTCGTCCTATCCTTTATCTCGTTTAATGACTTTTGTACCTCTCCCTCCATTTCTATGGCGGAGGCCTCAATGGTGATTCTTTTTTTTGTAGCCGATATATCCTCTACGACGCTGTTCATACATCCTCCTCAAGGCTCATCGCAATTGCGTATGTCTAATGTAGAATATCTGGATAGTTTTGTCAATGTTCCCTCCGGCTATGGGTGCACGACAAAAAATTTGGTCTGATTGACAATATGATTAATTTTGTCCTGTAATCTGATTGCTTATATAGCAATCAGATTACAGGGAGGTGTGTTTATGGATGCAACATCACTTCCGTCCGGTAAAGAAATAAAAGAATACCCTGCCCGCCGTCAAAGCTGTTAGAATAGGTTTGGAGAAACCAAGCAAAGACGGGAGGGACAGGGTAGTATTCTATTTTTTTACCGGACACTACTGCACAGGTGTATTATTATTTGATATTAATGAACTATATGTGATAGAATCATATAGTACTTTCGAGTGAAACCCAAAAAAAACAATATGATTAATCGCGATAACCCTGATAAGCGGGCGGTAAGTTATCTGAATACGCCGCGCCTGACCGTCTTTATATTGATAGCCGCCATAATATTGTCCATAGTCACGGCCGTTTGGACAAAAGACAAGACAACAAGAAAACTCCATGGAGAAGCAATTGAGCGTTTAAATACATATAACAGTTACTTGCTTGACAAGGTGGGCACCTATATCGCCTTCTCTAAAGTCATGGCGGAACGTCCTTACGTCATGGGCTATTTAAAACATCCCGGCGACCAAAACACAATGAACGATTTTTTATTGCAGTACAATGACTCTATCGGGGCGTCCATAGTTTATATCATTAATAAAGCCGGTGTAGTGGTTGGGACGAGTAACTATAAAAATACCGACAGTTTAGCCGGTAAGGATTTGAGTTTCAGGGATTATTTTAAAAAGGCTCTAATGGGGAGTCCCGATGAGGACATAGCCATTGGCACTACAACAAAAAAACTCGGTTATTACAGGTCATATCCTGTGAGAGATGATGTTAGTGGTGAGATATTAGGAGTTACCGCGATAAAATACGATGCAAACATATTCTCGCCTCAGAATACTAATTCCAAAGAGATAGCATTAATTGCAGACGATGACGGGGTTATTTTTAATACCAGTGATAAGCGGTATCTCTATCACACGCTGCATAAGTTACCGGAGGATGTCTTACAAAAAATCAGGCATGACAAGTTATACGCGGATGAGCCACTGCTGCCGCTGCCGATTATAAGGGAATCAAAAAAAGATGGCATGAAATTCGTTACAATCCGCCATTCTGAACAATCACAAACGGGGAAAGGATATACGGACACCGAATTTATGATGGTGGGGACACAGGATAATGCCACTGTTTGGAATCTACATCTGCTTGTTGAGCTTTCAGACGTTGGGGTTGCGGTTAAAAAGAATATAGTATATATATTGTTATTGATGTTTATATGTTATCTGATTGGCATATTTATGATTCACAGAGATAAATCACGGAAGGATTTACTGGAAAGCTATAATGATTTATTAGTACAAATGGCGATCGTAGATAAACATGTAACGGAGCAGGAAATTATAAACTCTGTCCTGAAATTATCGTTGTCATCTGAGCCGATTGAGCTACATCTGCAGAGGAAATTAGACGTAATTCTGGAGCATCTCTCACAACCAAAAGGGTGTATTTTCCTTTATAACGAGGCGCTTAAAGTCCTTCAGATTGCGGCGCATCGTGGATTCAGCGACGAGCAGTTGGCACAGTGCTCAGCAGTTCCCATTGGCCAGTGTCTGTGCGGGTTGGCAGCGTCAACGAAGGAGGTGGTGTTTTCATCGAATGGTAAAGAAGACGCCAGACACACGACTACACACGATGGTATGTCTGATCACGGGCATTACTGCGTACCTATTGTCTCAACAGACAAGCAGACGGACCGGGTGTTGGGGGTAATCAATGTCTATGTGGACGCGGGGTATGAACGCAATGACGATGACGAGTTATTTATAAAAAATATGGCGCATGTTATTGCGGGCGTTATTTTACGCAAACAAGAGCTGCAGCTCATAGAGCTGGACAGAACGGAGAGCCTGACAACACTTGCGGCTGGCATAGCGCATGAGATAAACAACCCATTATCTTTTATTAAGACATCTGTAAGCTCCTTCCAAAAAAATCTCGCGAAGGTTGAGCATTTTATAAGACATACGCTGCTTTCGCAGGAGTTGTCATCAAGTGAACAAACAGAATCGTCGCACAAAAAGAACATACTTGACGCGATTTCTATGATGAATACTAAAATCAACTCGTCTAATAAGGGTATTGAGAGAATCATGGAAATAGTCAACGGGCTGAGGACATTCACACGCCTCAACAAGACAAACATAGAGGAACTGGATATGAACAAGTGCATAGACGAGGCATTATCAATGCGTATTAATAAAGACTCCGAAGTGATGATTGTCAGAGAATACGGGCAACTGCCGCCGTATCTTTGTGAGTCGCGTTCAATGAACCAATGTTTTTATCATATAATAGACAACGCGGTTCAGGCGGTTAATGATGTCGGCACGATACGGGTAGTTACGGCGATAACGGGTGTGGAAGGCGAGCTGATACAAATCAGGATAGAAGACGACGGCGTAGGAATGTCTGAGGATGCGGTGAAGCAGGCGTTTGTCCCGTTTTTTACGACAAAAGAAGTTGGTTCAGGCAAGGGACTGGGGCTGGCCATGGTGGACGGAATAATAAAGCGACATGGCGGCAAGGTTTCAATAGAAAGCGCAGAGGGCAAGGGGACGGCCATAACGATACTCCTGCCGCTTATGCAAAATAAAATGTTCTATAATTAACAATGGCGGCCTTCTGCTGCAAAGATATTAGAGGAGTTATCTACGTTACCAACAAAAACACGTAGAGATCAGCGATAATAGATTATGTGTGCGATAGCCGGAAAGATTGTATCCAGAGGCGAGGCCGTATCAGAAGGCGATATAGGCGCTATGAACGGCGTGATGGCCCATCGGGGGCCTGACGGCCATGGGGTGTTCATCTCACGCGACGGCAGGGTGGGGCTTGGGCACAGGCGGTTGTCTATTATTGATTTATCTTCGCTGGGCAGGCAGCCCATGCACTGCCTCAACAAGTACTGGATTGTCTTTAACGGCGAGATATATAACTACGCCGAGAAACGCCTCGCCCTTGAAAAAGAGGGATACTCCTTTAAATCAAACACGGACACAGAGGTTATCCCGGCCCTATATGATAAATTCGGAGTAGAATGCCTGCAACACCTGCGTGGCATGTTCTCCTTCGCGATATATGACGAACAACGGCGCGTACTCTTTTGCGCCCGCGACAGGGTTGGTAAGAAACCCTTTAAATATTATCTGAATAACGACGTATTTATATTTGCCTCCGAGCTTAAGGCCATTCTCACGCAGGACGAATATCAGAGGGAACCGGACTTCAAGGCCATCCACCACTATCTCACGTATCAATACGTGCCGTCGCCTCTGACGGGTTTTATGGGAATCCAGAAACTTGAAGCGGCACATTATCTGCTAATCGAAGTTGACACAATGAAGGTAACGAAGCGGCGCTACTGGTCGTTGGACTATTCAGAGAAATGGGCGCTTACAGAGGGGCAGTGGTGCGGCAGGATTATGGATAAACTTGAGGAGGCGGTTGGTATCAGGATGCGCTCTGATGTGCCCCTTGGGGCGCTGCTTTCGGGTGGCGTTGACTCCAGCGCCGTTACCGCGCTGATGAGCCGCCTGAGCAGTACGCCCATCAGGACATTTTCAATAGGATTTGAGGAAGATAAATATAATGAGCTTCACTATGCGAGGATTATTGCCAATAAATTCAGGACTGAGCATACAGAGCTTATCGTAACACCGGTCAGCGCCGAGGAAATCCTGCCGCGTTTGGCGTATATGTATGAGGAGCCGTTTGCCGATTCCAGCACCCTGCCATCTTACTATGTCAGCAAACTCACGCGCGAACATGTTACGGTTGCCCTCAACGGCGACGGCGGCGATGAGAACTTCGCCGGCTACGACCGATACGCGGTTCATAAGTTTGCCGTCAACTATGGTGGCTTTCTGTCCAAACAGTTAATTGATCAAATCGGAAAGATTCTTGGCGGTAGGATTAAAACCACGTTTTTTAACCGCCTTGAGCGCCTCATCGCAACCCTGCCCGATGACGCCGCCCGCAGATATGTAAACTATATATGCTATTTTACGAATGCTATGAAAGATGCCCTTTACAGCGGCAAATTCGCCGGACTAATGGCCGACAATGATTCCTACACGCTCATAGAGGAGAGATTCAGGGACTCCGGCACGGCAAATATGCTTGATGCCGCGCTCTATGCAGATTTTATGACCTATCTGCCCGACGACCTGCTTGTCAAAATGGATATCGCCACTATGGCCGTATCCCTTGAAGGAAGAAGCCCGTTTTTAGACCATGAATTCATAGAACTTACGGCAAAAATCCCGTCAGGTCTGAAACTAAAAGGCATAAACAGTAAAAAATATATCCTGAAGAGGGCACTCCTGACTCTGCTTCCCAAAGACGTGATGTACAGGCCGAAGATGGGCTTTGCCATCCCGCTTGACGTATGGTTCAGGACGCGCCTAAAGGACTATGCCAAATCGGTGCTGCTGTCTGATAAGGCCATCAGCCGGGGTATCTTCAAAAAAGACGCGGTTAAAGCACTCCTTGATGAGCATACCCGCACAAAGATAAACTGGGGCTATCACCTCTGGGCACTCCTGATGCTTGAGCTGTGGTTTCGTGAGTATTTCGATTGAAGATCCTGCACCTGATAACCGGCATGGAGGTAGGCGGGGCAGAGAAGATGCTTCTGAAATTAGTCCCGACCATGGAAGGGGAGTTTGAAAACCGCGTGTGTGTAATCAAAGGACGGGGCAAATTGGGGGCGGCTCTTCAACAGGCCGGTATCCCCGTCGTTTATCTTGACCTTCATGGGCCGTTTGATTTGCGGCCAATATTAATGTTCAAGAGACTTGCAGATGAGTTCAAACCCGACATACTCGTGACCTATCTGATTCACGCCGACCTGTTTGGAAGGATCATCGGGTGGGCGTTGGGCATAAAGAGGATAGTATGTTATCAGCGCGGCTCACTCTTAAACTGGGAATTTCTTCGTAAGTTTGACAGGCTGACCAAGTCGTTGGTGGCTAAATATATAACGCAGACAGAGACGGCCAAAGAGGAGCTGAAGGCCGCCCTTAAAATTGGAGGACAGAAGATAGCCGTCATCGGCAACGCGATTGACCTAAAGACATTCGACTTCGAAATAGATACAGCCGCAAAGAAGAGGTCTCTCGGCCTTAACCCTGACAACAAAAACATTGTATGCGTTGGAAATCTCAGAGAGGGTAAGGGACACGAATACCTGCTTGACGCCTTTGAACAGTTATTCAGGCGCTTTTCGGGCGTAAATCTCCTGATTGCGGGGGATGGGCAGAAGAGGGTGGAATTGACAGCGCAAATCACGCACTTCACCTCTAAGGCCAATAT
>JADFXF010000065.1 GCA_015233685.1 Nitrospirota bacterium
ACAGTACGTGCCTTTGACAGTACCTTTTTTGCCTGCTCCAATTGCTCCCTACCTCCTGATCGTCTTGCCATACACTTACCTCCTTCTTGATAAGTGTATTATTGCATATTAGTATTAGAAATAGTATAACCTCCCCCAAATGTTATGGTCGCGCCAGTATTCAGGCGCTATGATATGATTCTGAAATGAAATCCCGCCGCCCGATGTCAATCATTAAAACGAAGTGAACTGCTTTATTTAGGTTAGTAAAACAAATGGCGGCCTTGTGGCCGCCATTTGCATTGCGGGTTTATTTTATTTCAGGCTTTACTTTATTTGCCAGTATAGTTCCACTGCACACCATTAGGTGATACGATATCGGTATAAAGTAACCACGTGCCGTTGAGCTTGACATACATATATCCGTCTGACGCCGCCATAATGCTATCACCATTGGTAAAGGTTAGAACATAGTTGCCCTTTCCATCTGACACCGTATTTCCCGACGGCATTCCGAACCTGCCGCTGTTAGTACCATACATATAGATTCCAAAAATCGCAATATCGGGGGACACGTAATCGGTTGGACAAAAAGTGATCACATAGTTCACCATACCATTGGTCAGACGGCATGTGTATGTGGAACTGCTGTCATCAAATTGCCATGAGTACACTCCCGGGGCTGACGCGTGCACATTTTGAACGTATTGGAGGGCTTTTGTACCAATTAATGGGTCTGCGGGGGTGGTTAGGTTGCCCCAATAACTGCGCGTACTCGTACTATCCAGTGCCTTGCACACCTCATTGTCGTTATACTTTTGTTTAAGAGTGACATTATCAACAACATATGGACTACAGCCATAACCTCCAGCCCAAAAATCAGTGGCGCAACAGTGGTCTGAAAAGGTGGCATTGTCCTGACAGTTATTCGTACTGGTCTGGACATTGCTATTGCTGCAGCATATATTGGCAACTAAAGGCGTTGAGGGAGATAGTCCAAGAGCCGTTGTAGCATATTGGCATGGGCTATAACAGGAGACATTGTCTGGAAGCATCATATTATTGGGGCAGGCTGGATTTTTAGCATGTCCCATAGTCTTGCACCAATAAGCTGGGCCACTCAAACCTGGATTGCCCACTTTGGGGTAGTCGAAAGGATATACCGGGGTTACCATTAGCGGCACACCGAAGCCGTCAACGTAACTTATGTCAAACAAATCTATTGGACCATACACCTTATCGGTATTTATGTCAAGAAATGTCTCAAAGAGGCTTACCGGAGGCTTGCCCGGCTGGGCGCACTTAAGCGCGAAGTTTGAATTATTGTCAATGCAACCACCTGTAACACAGCAATCCTGAGAAGGGTTGGGACATAGCCCGGTCGCCTCATTAAAGGTACAACCAGTTCGCGGCCATAATCTGCCGTTCCAGCCGATTCCAAGGGTGTTTACAATAATAGAGTTGTTATCCATTTTCCACCCGCCGCTTGGGGAATTAGCATCCTGGCCGAATTGTCCTACCCATACAGGATAACTGCAATTGTTGATATACATTACATAGTGGGGGTTGATATCCGCGTTGCACGGGATTATATTAAAAACCATCAACGCTAAAAAAATTGACACTAACGCAACAAGACTGGAAAGTATGCGTGTTTTCATAGCTTGTGACCTCCGTAAAGCATGTCTATGTTCAACTCAAATCGGGCAAAACCAGATTCACCTTATGACTATTTTTACACGCACTCTTATCGCTTCTTTTGTATCCTCTTGTACTGCGGGCTCCACGACAGGGCCTTGATTGCCGACAGTATCTCACTTTCAGAGCCTACCGCGGCAAGCCCATTTTTCAGTGCTTCAAGGCCAACCGCAAGGGCAACACGCTCTGAAAGCGGCACCGCCTCGCTTAACTCCGGCAGCAGCCCTCCCGCCACATCAGCGCTGGCGGGCCGGTAATCACCAAGCGCCTTTGCCCCCGCAATTATCATACCGTCGGTCACCAGCCTTGCCCCTGAGGCTATCGCGCCGAGGGCTAAGCCCGGGAAAAAGAAAAAATTATTGCACTCCGTTATCGAGTATAACTTCCCGCCATATGGCACAGGCTCAAAAGGGCTTCCCGTGGCTATCACCGCCTTGCCGTCTGTCCATGCGAGGATGTCCGCGGGGATTGCCTCATGCAAAGAGGTGGGGTTAGACAGGGGAAATATGATTGGACGCGCCGTGTGTGCCGCCATATCCCTGACAATTCGTTCTGTAAAGGCACGCGGTTGCTTGGACGTGCCAATTAGTATGGTCGGGTGAACCTGCTTTACAACGTCTTCAAGGCCGATTGGCGCAGAGCCGCTCATGTGCCACTGCGACAGCTCCTCGCTTGTCCTTGCGTAGGGTCTCTGGCCTGTGGTCACATCCTTTGAGCCTTCATGTATCAGCCCGTTTGTATCAATCAGCCAGAACATCTTCCTGGCGTCCTGCTCAGCAACTCCCTCTTCCATCGCGGCAAGGCATATCATGTCGGCTATTCCGGTTCCCGCCGTGCCTGCCCCAAAGATGACAACCCTCTGAGAGGCAAACCCTGAGCCTATGGCGTTTAGCCCGGCCCTCAGCACTGCCAATGCCACAGCGCCAGTTCCCTGCTGGTCGTCGTTGAATACGCAAGTCTTGTTACGATAACGATCCAGTATGGACCTGGCGTTTTCCCTGCCAAAGTCCTCAAAATGTAAAAAGACATTGGGGAGCTTTCTTTTAAGCGTACTGACGAAACTATCTACGAAATCATCATACTCCTTGCCGGTTAGTCTCTTGCGGCGAATACCGAGGTAGAATGGGTCATTAAGCAGGGCCTCGTTATTGGTTCCCACGTCAAGAAGGATTGGCAGCGTAGTGGCAGGGTCTATCCCCGCGCACAGGCTATAGAGCATGAGCTTTGCGGCGGGAATCTCAGCGCCTCCCACGCCCTGGTCCCCAATGCCAAGCACACCTTCCGCGTCTGTAACGCACACTGCGTCCACCCTCTCAAATGGCCGGTTATCGAGGATGGCATCTATGTCGTCCCTGCGATCGTATGAGAGATATATCCCGCGCGGGCGGCGATAGACATGGCTGTAGTTCTCAATAATATCCGCCTCTACGGGGGTATATACGATGGGTATCATTTCGTCGGGGTGATCTTTGAGCAGACGGTAAAAGAGCACCTCGTTGTTATCGCGAATGGCGTTTAGGTAAATGTTTTTTGCCTTTGGGGTCAGCTTTTTATTGTACTGTTCATAGGCCCGCGTAACCTGCTCATCAAGGGTCTCCACGCGGTCAGGCAACAGACCTAAAATGCCGAGTTCACGGCGCTCCTCAAGGGTAAAGGCCGTGCCCTTGTTCAAAGAAGGATTGTCCATGAGGGCTTGACCGCTTAAACTGGTTTCAATGGTCAGGGCGGGGCTATTTTCTTTCATCGTTGTTCTCCATTGTTCAGCAACAGATTACACCTCCGCAAGGCAAAGGCGGACAGATAACACGGGTTGCTATTAGCTCTTTATTTACAATAATATATAATGAATGAAGGAAATCTATAAAGTCAACTAAATTAAGGAGAGAAATACATGGAGAATCAACATGTAGGCAGCACCGGTACGCGCGTTGAGACCGACAGCATGGGGGAGATTGCCGTCCCCGCTGAGCATTACTGGGGCGCTCAGACGCAGCGTTCACTCATACACTTTTCCATAGGGCATGACCTCATCCCCATTGAGGTTATCCACGCCTTCGGGATACTCAAAAAGGCCGCCGCTATGTCAAACACCGAGCTTGGTCTGCTTCCCTCAGATAAGTCAGCGCTTATAATCAAGGCCGCAGAGGAGGTAATCGCGGGGAAACTTGACGGGCACTTTCCTCTTAGGGTGTGGCAGACAGGAAGCGGCACACAGAGCAACATGAACGTAAACGAGGTTATCTCAAACCGTGCCATTGAACTCGCCGGTGGGCGCATGGGCACTAAGGACCCCATACATCCCAACGACCATGTCAATAAATCCCAGTCCTCAAACGATACATTTCCCACGGCGATGCACATAGCCGCCGCCACCGCCATAACAAGCAAGCTGATACCGGCCATAAAGACGCTTCGCGACGCGCTGGACAAAAAAGCCGTCGAGTTTGGCCAAATCGTCAAAATAGGCCGCACCCACCTGCAGGACGCCGTCCCGCTGACAGTGGGGCAGGAGTTCTCCGGCTATGTCGCGCAGCTTGACCATGCGCTGAAGGGCCTCGGCAATGCGCTGCCGGGGTTGTACGAGCTTGCCGCCGGAGGGACTGCCGTCGGAACGGGCCTTAACACGCACCCTAAGTTTGCACAGACCGTGGCCGCGCATATTGCCACGCTCACGAAGCTCCCTTTTGTGACCGCGCCGAATAAGTTTGCCGCCCTGGCCTCACATGACGCGATTGTGGCGGCAAGCGGGGCAATGAAGACATTGGCGACCTCTCTGATGAAAATCGCAAACGACATCAGGTGGCTTGGCAGCGGCCCGCGCTGCGGCCTTGGGGAACTAATCCTGCCCGCCAACGAGCCAGGCTCTTCAATAATGCCGGGAAAGGTCAACCCCACGCAGTGCGAGGCAATGACTATGGTGTGCGTACAGGTGATGGGCAACGACACGGCCATCGGCATTGCCGGCTCTCAGGGGAACTTTGAGCTG
The DNA here is from genome assembly GCA_015233685.1 of Nitrospirota bacterium. GTDB lineage: Bacteria > Nitrospirota > Thermodesulfovibrionia > Thermodesulfovibrionales > Magnetobacteriaceae > Magnetominusculus > Magnetominusculus dajiuhuensis. The sequence continues at coordinate 4,664 of JADFXF010000065.1, forward strand.
AATGTCTTTAAGCCTGTTATGATATTTAATCTGCTGCACTCTGTGAACATCCTTGCGGGGGCGTGTGGGAGTTTTGAGGAATTCCTCGTCAGGGGGATTAAGGTTGACGAGGGGCGTATTAAGTCCTATGTCGAGCGCTCACTCATGCTTGTGACCGCCTTAAGCCCGGTAATTGGTTATGATAAGTGCGCGAAGTTGGCCCATAAGGCCCTTGATGACAATATGACGCTTCGTGAGGCGTGTCTTTCTCTTGGGTTTCTTACTGGTGAGGAATTCGACAAACACGTGCGGCCAGAGGCAATGACCGGCCCGAAGCTGTCCTCATAAGAGGGGCCTGGATAGCTCCGGGTGATATTAAACTACCGGCAATTGTCGGCGGTGAACAATTTCCTCCTGAAATAGAGGGCCACTGTGACCATCCCTACCATTACCGGCACCTCTACCAGCGGGCCTATGACCGCGGCGAAGGCCTCTGAGGAATTTATTCCAAAGACGGCTACCGCCACCGCAATAGCCAGTTCAAAATTATTGCTTGCCGCCGTAAACGCCAGTGTCACCGTCTTATCGTACCGAATTTTATATCTCATCCCCATATAGAATGATACGAAAAACATTACGGCAAAATATATCAGAAGCGGCAACGCTATTCGCATCACATCATAGGGCAGCGTTATGATTTTGTCTCCCTTCAGCGAGAACATCACCACTATTGTAAAGAGCAAAAAAACCAGCGTCAATGGGCTTATTCGCGGTATGAACTGCTCATTATACCAACGCGGGCCTTTTAATCGTAAAAAGATATATCTGGTAGTAAAACCCGCCGCAAACGGTATCCCCAAATAGATGAGTACGCTCTTTGCTATTTGCGCTATGGATATATCAACAACAGCCCCCTTTAACCCAAACCACTCAGGGAGCACCGTGATAAATATCCACGCGTAAAGCGGATAGAACAGTATCTGAAATATCGAATTAAACGCCGTCAGGCCAGCGGCATAGTCGGGGTCTCCTTCGGCTAAATCGTTCCAGACAATTACCATCGCAATGCACCTGGCAAGGCCTATCATTATCAGCCCAACCATGTAGTGAGGAAGGTCGCTTAATAACAATATCGCCAGAAAAAACATCAGCACAGGCCCAATAGCCCAGTTTTGTATCAACGACAAGATGAGCACACGCCTGTCCTTAAACACCAACCCCAGCTCCTCATACCTGACCTTGGCCAGAGGGGGATACATCATGAGAATTAATCCGAGCGCTATGGGTATTGACGTCGTGCCAACCTGCATACTGGCCGCCAGCTCCTTAACCTGAGGCACAAAATACCCTGTACCTACACCGAGGGCCATTGCCAGAAATATCCACAGCGTCAGGTATCTGTCCAGTACCGAAAGTCTCTTTCTCCTCATTAACAGCCCCCCGCCTTTCTGTAATTTTCAAGCCTGTAACGGTCATCGCCGTTTGAGTATCTCTCGCAAATAGAGATAATCAGGAATCTGCTGAACAAATCTCCCGCCTCAAGGCTGTAATAGACCCACTTGCCATCTTTTCTGTCTCTTATCAGCCCGGCCTCTTTCAATGTGGACAGATGGAAGGAGACCTTTGGTTGGCTCATATCCAGTGCGGCCGTTATGTCACAGACACACAGCTCCCCCATCTCAAGCAGCTTGATTATTCGCAACCTTGTCTCGTCCGAGAGCGCCCCAAATAGCTTTACCATCTTATGTCGGCCCCATGAGCCACTGCTCTATCTTTCTCTGGATGTCGTCTCTTACCTTTCTGGTTTTATCCAGTTTCTCATGGAGTGTGCCGGTAAACCCTGACGGGTCGTCAAAACTCCAGTGGAGCCTCTTCCCTCCACCGGGAAACACAGGGCATCGCTCAGCACTTGCCCCGTCGCAGACCGTTATAACGTAATCATATGTAATGCTGGAGTTTATTCGGCTCTCAACGCTTTGGGTCTGTTTTGTTGAAATATCAATGCCGATTTCTTTCAGCACCTCAACCGCGAGGGGATTTAACACACCGGGGTCAAGCCCCGCGCTCTCAGTCTCGAAACGCCCACCGCCAAGTCTTCGTAACAGCTCCTCCGCCATCTGGCTTCGCGCACTGTTATGGATACATACGAATAGCACCCTTTGCGTTTTATGTCCCTCCTGCCTTTCCATTTTATGCCCTCCTGTATAAATATATTGTTATATGATATATGATGTTATAACATAAAATCAATACTACATATAAAATATTTTATATATGAGGTCGAGGCCATACCACGGCATGGGGCCATCTTCAAAGTCATTGCGAGGGCTTTGATGTTTAAACGCCGACTGATTCTTTTGCCGGGGCGTCAGACTTTGTCGTATCAGGCGTTGTCGGGGCGTCAGGCTTTGCACTGTCAGGCGTTGTCGTTTCGGATTTGGTTTCGGGGGTCTTATCACCTTTTGTTTCGGTGCTGGTCGCTGGTTTTTCGCTCGTCATAGAGGTTTGTCTGTCTTTTGATGGGTAATCGGTTACGTACCATCCACTCCCCTTGAGTATAAAGGATGTTGAGGATATGAGTTTTCTCAGTTGTCCTCCACATTTCGGACACTCTATAAGCGGGGCGTCAGTGATTTTTTGCGCCGCTTCCATGGCCTCACCACACTGATTGCATTTGTATTCATAGATAGGCATCTACACAATCCTCCTTAATTTATACCGGTAGTATAACTCATAGGACACTTCCAGGTCAACACGCACGCACGCCGTGGGAGGAATTGTCATGGTGTGTGTGTGTAGCTGTCTTGACAAGTGACAGAGTGGTTTTGCTATGTTATAAAGGTCATGCGCCAGGGGGATAAAGACGGTATTAAGACGGCGATTGGGGTTATTGCCCTTATTTGGGCGGCCCTTGTGTTTCAGGGCTGTAACAAATCAAGAAATTTTGATACGGCGCAATTCAGAGGGGATATATTTCAGGTAAGCAGTGCGTCGTTTAAGGAGAAAACCCCTGCATTTTACGCACACACGGACGCGGCAAAGGAGATATTTTTTTTTGTGGTCAAGGTAGACGGCCAGATGTATTCCTATTTCGACATCTGCAACTCGTGCAAGCAGCATAACCGGGGCTATAGGGCAGACAAGTCATTTCTTGAGTGCAGAAACTGCCAGGTAGAGATACCCTACGAGGACCTGAAAACAGGAATCGGCGGTTGCTATCCAATCCCCATTGCGGGAAAGGAAGAAAACGGCATATATTCGATTCCCCTTTCAGAAATCCTGAAGGGACGGCAGTTTTTTCCATAATAATACCAACACGAAAGCAGACACCATACTACACTGATACCATGATGCCGTAAAAAACCTTCACTGGCGACGACTGCCCCAAAAGCAGCAGCCGAATGTGCTCATAAAGTTTTGTAATACTGCCAGCAATCTCAGCAAAACTTGACAATTCATGGTGATTTGTGAAAGAATTCAAATAGCGGTGTGTGTAACGGTGCCGCATGTCAGTGTTTACAGCCTGGCAAACAATGCCTTGTCGCAGGGGGATTCAGATAGAGGGCCTTTATTATAATTGCGGTTTTAAGGAGGAAATACAATGGTAAAGTTAGAAGAGATTACATCGTTTGTGTCTTCGTTTATAGACAAGAATTTTGGGCCTGGGACGATATGGCCTGGCATCACCGAAGAGGTGCGCAAGGCAGGCCTAAAGGTTGTTGATATAGCACAATCTGTCTATGATACCTCGGTGAAGGCAATATCGGGGCAATGTGAAAAATCCAATACCGGTGTGCAGAGCGCTGATGAGCAGCGATGCCACTGCCACACGGCTAAAGAGACTGAACAACCAGAGATTTCACAAAAAGTGGACACCGCCACCCCCATGGTTGACATACTAAAAGCTGAAACGCTAAAGGTGGAAGAGCCAGCTCACAAGACCACCGTCGCACCCGGCACCGACGACACCGTAAAACCACCGGCACGCAAACCACGCGCAAAGAAAGAACCCGGCACCGACGCCACAAGGACTAAATCCAAACCCACCGAACCTAAACCGGCCAGAACGAGGAAGCCTAAGACCTAATCTTCCTTGTCTTTGATGGAGATGTCCTTTTTGATGGAAATGTCCTTAACGAAGTCGGCACAACGCATATCCTTGCCGCTTATGAGGAATTTTTTCTTGCAATCCCCCCTCCACGCGCATACGCTGCAGATGGTATTGGTTTCAGCCATTTGCGGCTGCCCTGTTGTGCGTCATGTTTTTGCACCCCTCATTTTATAACCTCTCAGAAAGAATAGACTTGATTTCGTCTTTGCTAAGCCTTACCGGGCTCTCTTTATTTGACGCGGCGGCGGCAAGTTTCTCCAGATGATATTGCTTTATGCCAAATTCGCCAAGTCTCCGCATTTTCAATGTCTCTGTCCAGTGGCTAAGTTTTTCCATCAGGGCATCAAGGGCAGGGTCTACTGCCGCGTCGCCGGTTATCAATGAGCCGATATCAGCATATTTTTGGAGGGCTGCCGGGCCAGTGGCCCTCAGGGCTGCGATATTGGCCCTTGTTGCCGCCCCTACCATCGTCCCGCAAATGACCCCGTGGGGTATGTCAAAACAGGCGCCTACCGTGGAGGCCAGCCCGTGGACAACCCCAAGCCCCGCGTTTGCAAGCGTTATCCCCGATATTGCCGCCGCATATGACATTGCGCTTTTGGCTTTAATATCCTTTGTGTTTACCGCCGCCTCCAGATTTTCTATGACAAGCCTGAGTGCCCCAATGGCAAGTGAATCGGTCATAGGCGAGGCCGCCACTGACACGTATGACTCCATGAGCTGCGTAAAGGCATCCATTGCACAGGCCGCCGCCACATCAGGCGGGCATGACAGAGTAAGCTCAGGGTCTATCAGCGCTATGTCGGGGACGAAGTTGTCGTGGCGCAGGGATTTCTTAAACCCATCAGCCCCAACACGGCTTAGGACGGCGTTTTTCGTTGCCTCGCTCCCCGTCCCGGATGTTGTTGGCACCGCGGTGAAAGGGATTTTAATACCGCTGTGTGCCGCCTTTGCTCCAACGCCTTCAAGGTAATTAAAAACACCTTCACCAAGGGGAAGCATCGCCGATATGGCCTTTGCGCCGTCTATCACGCTGCCGCCGCCTATGCCCACAACGGAGTCAATGCCACGACCGCCAAACAGGGAAACCGCGGCGTCAACCATCTCAGGCGAAGGCTCACCGGTTATTTGAAATATATAGTACTTAATTCCATCTTTTCGCAGCGAACTCAGCAGATTATCAAGCCTGCCTGTGCTCTTTAACGATGCCCCTCCGGTTACGATTAGCGCCGTCTTGCCTGGTCTGAAGACGAGTTTGGGAAGGGTATTGAAAACCCCCGCGCCAAAATATATCGCCGGAGTCCTTGCAAAATTAAAGGCCTGCGGTATTACCATTGTGACCTGTCATCTGGGCATATTACCTTGTACGGCGTGCCTTTACGGGGGTTAGACATCATTGGGCCGACCGTGTCTTTCCATTTATTGTAGTGAGGGGTTTCCTTATGCGCCTTTGAGGCGTCCCAGGATTCGTATGCCTCATAGAGGAGAAATTGTGTCGGCTCTGCGGCGCTCTGAAGGATGTCGAATCTCATATTGCCAGGCTCTTTAACCGACGCCTCGTGGTTTTCCCTGACAGCCTCAATAAACGCGTCTATATGTTCAGGTTTGACATGTACCTCAACCACCGTGACTATCATATTCATAAACCTCCTCGCCCATTATATCAATGCGGCGGTGGATATTTCAATCTGCGGGTCATAATTGTCACAGCAAATTAGAAATGTCCTATCCGGTTAAGATATCCAGCCCAAATACAGCAATTCTTGATGAAGGTAAAGATAGCACTGGTATTGTGCATAGCATGTCTGTAAATATAGTAATACCAAGTTGCGTTCATAAAAGTAACTATATTTTTTCAAGTCTGTCATTCCAGCCTACGAGCGGCGGTCCAGTCCTTACACCGTTTTCTTAAAGACTGGATTCCTGCTTTCGCAGGAATGACAAAATTACTCATACGAACGCAACTTAGTATAAGTATGTAGTTATAGGGATGTGATATTGGATAGATTCCCTTTGAGAATGTTTTTTTCAATGAGGATAGGGGTCAATTTTATTTGATGAACTGCTAAAAAACAAATGCTATCATTCCTGCATCTGCTGCTTGCGTTATGCAAGCAATTTTGATACCTCTTGACACCTGATGATACGAAATGATACCTTACAATTAACACCAAATCAACAAGTTACAGCATGGGAGTGCATGGGGTTCTGGTGTCCCTCCCGGACTTCAAATCCGGTGTTTCCTGCCAAAAGCGGGAAGGGTGGGTTCGATTCCCACACGCTCCCGCCAAGATATCCTTGAATATCAAGGACTTAATCTCTCGTACCCCTCAAAAAAACCGTCACCATGCCGTCACCAGCCTTTTTTGATATAACCAGGCGGCCAATTTTGCAAATCTTAACAGGCGATTTTGCAAAAATTCCTTATTCCGTCAATATCCTGGTGTTTTCATCTCAACCAACCAGCCTCCATATCAATAATTCCTGATGAACAGCTCCACCACCTATTTCTTGTGACTCATGTTGCATGTGGTTTCGACCTCCTCTATGGTAAACTCGCTGTAGAGCTGCCTTATGCTATTTCTAATACTAATATGCAATAATACATTTATTGAGAAGGAGGTAAGTGTATTATTACATATTTGTCTTAGAAATAGAATAACTGCCCGTTATTACACTGTATTTTAGCCTTGTTTAATTACGACTGTCGAAGGTGAGGAGAAGTAACGCTGTGAAAGACTGGGTAAAAAACAAAGCGATGAAAAAAGAGAAAGCCCGAATCCCAGTAACTGAGGGCGTTCGGGCTTTCAAAAATTTAAATCCGGCAACTACCTACTTTCCCAGGACCTCGCGATCCGAGTATCATCGGCCATGAAGGGCTTAACTTCCGTGTTCGGGATGGGAACGGGTGTATCCCCTTCGGTATAACCACCGGAAAACTGATACATAATTCCGCG
>JADFXF010000066.1 GCA_015233685.1 Nitrospirota bacterium
ACGTTATATCTTTGAACGGCTGCCATACGCCAGGACTGAAGACGATTACAAATGCCTGCTGCCGCAATATGTCGACAGAGATGCCCTTGACGTGAAATCTATGGGTGTGGTTATTTAGACGCTTACGTATTTTCATAGCACCAAGCAGATTGTCAGTATAGGTTTTATGTCCAGTGCCGCGGGATGTGAAAGCATAGGCACCTGTTCTCTTACCGTCAACTTCATGATAAAAGTATTTGTGGTCTCCTCCCTCCTGAACAAACCCCTTTTTCTGAAGAGAAGTCTCAATCTGCTTTCGCTCTATCGGCACCGTTACTTTGTCTCAACAAAAAGGGTCTCATATATTTTCTTCAACCTTATGGCATCACCGGTAACTTTATCCAATGGCAGTTTCCTGTAATAGTGATAAAAATGGATAATGTGCTTGCACATATCGTCAATCGCCTCATTTTCCGAACTGCCAGTGCCAACAACTACAAGGGTCTCACTCTCAGCAAAAAAAACTTCCTCGTCAATATAAAGATGCACTTTAATCGGCTTGGAAAGCTGCCGTTTCTCTGTTCCGTCAGTGATTGACCATATAGGGGCGAACAGTCTCTTGTCTCCGAATTCAGGAATATGCTCTTGGGCTGTCCCTGCTGGGAAAATACACGACGAAGTAAAGGCTGGAACTATCTCTCTCGTTATGTTCCGATCTTGGTCATAGGAATATGTTGCATAAGTCATAAAGTATCTCCTCTCAAGAATGCCCGATAATCGTCAGTAATCAAGTCTTCAAAGAGTTGCAGCAAAAAAACATGGCTCTCTTCCAAGTATTTGCCGACACTCTGAATGCTTAGATCCTTTTCTTTAACGAAATCTAAATCAAGAAGAATAGCTTCTCCCCCTTGATTGACAGACAGCATTGTTTCAAACCTTACAGTTATAGAACCGCCATCAGTCTTTGAAATAAGCCCCAAACTTATATTTTCGTACTGTGATGGTATCGACGGTGGTGTTTGAATATTCATTTTCAAAAATTTATTAAAAGGCAGTACGCCATCCTCTCTGGTGAAGGGGATGATGTTTACATACCTAAAGCCCGTTCTTGTCAATTTGTCTATTTTCGGATACGCAAGTCTGAATCCTCTTAATATTTTTAGAAACATTTTTTTGAATTCTGCAAACCCCTGATATTTTCTGCAATAAAAGGAGAATCTGTTCATCGCCAACATTAAACCTGAAGACTTATCTCTTCTTTCAAAGATGTATGGCTCAAGAGCAACAACGCCTCCTGTCTTGGTTTGAGGTACCAACACCTGTGAATATTCACTCCGTACCGATTCATAAAAAACATCGCGTCTGCATTCGATCACCGGTTCTTCTGGAAATCGTATCTCAAACATTACCTCGACAAGCGATGAATTCGGATAAGGCTCAGATGTTACCTTCTTATTCTATTTCTAAATCATACCTACAATAATATATTTTATCTCACTCCGCGACAAAAATTGTCATCACCCTTCTTGTCTTGTCGTCATTCCGGCTTGTCCGGAATCGTATTTGGCTTGAGGATGTGCTGAGACAGATTCCGGACAAGCCGGAATGACAGACTAAGATATTTCATAAATACGCTAATCACTGATTATTAATGCACATATGATTTAAAAATAGAATTAGGCAATCGACCTCCTCAATTCTTTGCTAAAATTTAGCTCTTGGTCATTGATTATATCAAAAATTCATTATGAATAGGCAGATTATTTTGGGAGAGCATGCAGGGGCTTGGTCACAGCAATACCCCACTATAATGGGATATATAGGACTGTTAGGGTTTACGCGGGTCTGACTTTCTCTATTCTTTCCCCAGCAGTGAAATCAAAAAAGGAAAAAGGGTTGACGATAACCGTCTAACCCCTTGTTTTTATTAGGATGCCGAAGGCCGGACTCGAACCGGCACGAGCGCGAAACCCGAGGGATTTTAAGTCCCTTGCGTCTACCAATTCCGCCACTCCGGCACTCGTCTATTGTAATTGGTATCGTATCATTTGGTCAACCCCCCCAGCTCTCAAATTGTCAGCTATCCAATAATACTTCGCGACATATCTCTCTTAGTAAGAAATGTCACCCTGTCAAATTACTCAATCGCTGGTGTTGAGGTGGCACGAGATTAATCTGCCGTGGCGCCGTTGCAACTGTGGTGGGGTGGCCGCGCAGGGGGCAAATCTTTTTGGGCATCTTGGGTGGAATGGGCAGCCCACCGGGATTTCTATCGGGCTTGGCGGCTCTGGCGCAGGGTCTTCCGGTTGATTGGGTCTCCGGTTTGATTTAGTGCCGATTATCTTTGGTACTGATTCTATAAGCATTTGCGTATATGGGTGCATCGGATTAGAAAATAACTCCTCAGTTTCCCCTGTCTCTACTATCCTGCCAAGGTACATTACCGCGATTGTGTCGCTAAAATACTGCACCACGCTTAAATCATGGCTTATAAATAAAAAAGACAGGCCGATGTCCTCTTTTATGCGTATCAGGAGATTCAGTATCTGCGCCTGTATTGATACGTCAAGCGACGACAGAGGCTCATCTGCCACTACCAGCTCCGGCCCAAGCATCAGCGCCCTCGCTATACATATCCTCTGCCTCTGCCCCCCGCTGAACTCATGCGGATATCGCTCCATTACGTCAGCGTCCAGCCCTACCAGCTCCAACATCGTCCTCACACGCTCCCTAAACTGTGATTTCGGCACCGTCCTGTGTATCTTTAACGGCTCTGACAGGGCACCATATACCTTAATCCTCGGATTCAACGACGCAAAAGGGTCCTGGAATATTATCTGCACCGACCGCCTGTACGCCTTCAGCCCATCCCCCTTCAAGGTCAGGACATCCGTTCCCTTAAACAACACATCCCCATCCTGCGGCTCAATAAGCCTCAACAGAAGACGCGCTACCGTTGATTTCCCAGACCCGCTCTCCCCTACTATCGCAAAAACCTTGTTCTGTTCTATCGTAAAATCTACGCCATCCACCGCCCTCACCTCATGGGGTTTCGACAAGAAACCGCTTCTCATCTGGAAATATTTCTTTAATGCGCGAACTTCCATCAGGCTCATATCGTACCCGGACTGGCGGTAGCGTTTAAGATACAACGGTTGAAATGGCCTTTTTCTATTTCCACAAGCTCCGGTTCGGCCTCTTTACACCGAGGCTCTACAAAGCCGCAACGATCTGAAAACTTGCACCCAACGGGCAGTCTGTCAGGCCTGGGAACAAACCCCGGTATGGGAACAAGCGGTATGTGCCTTCCCTTGGGGATGGAGTTCAGCAGTCCAATCGTGTAAGGATGCACAGGGTGCTTAAACAGTGTTGCCGTGTCGGCGCTCTCCATAATCCTGCCCGCGTACATTATGGCGACACGTCCGGCATTTTCAGACACCAACCCCAAATCATGGGTTATCAGCACCACCGACATGTTAAACTTTTCCTGAATCCCGCGAAGGAGTTTTAGTACCTGGGCTTGAATTGTAACATCGAGAGCAGTCGTAGGCTCATCGGCCAGCACAAGGGCTGGGTTGCAGGCAATGGCCATCGCTATCATAACGCGCTGCCTCATGCCGCCTGACATCTGATGCGGATAGTCCCTGATACGCAGCGCTGGTGACGGGATTTTTACATCCGCAAGCAGCTCGGTAGCCCTGGCCATAGCGTCGCTTTTTGACATCCCCCTATGAACCATCAACACCTCGGCTATCTGATAACCCACCGTAAGCACAGGATTAAGCGACGTCATAGGCTCCTGAAATATCATAGACATCTTGTTTCCACGCAGGGCGCGCCGCTGCTCCGCCGTAAGGGCAGAGAGCCTCTGTCCTTCAAAATATATTGCCCCTTCGTAATACGCGTTTTGCGGGAATATCCCCATGACAGCCGCCGCCGTCACACTCTTGCCACAGCCGCTTTCACCTACGACGCCAACAATCTCCCCCTTCTGAACATCAAAGGAAATTGTGTTCACTACCCTGAGGTCTCCCCCTTGTCTCTTAAAATATATGCTTACGTTATCCACACTGAGAAGCGTGCCTTCACTCATCATAGCTCAAATATATCCTTCATGTGTTCAATCTTATCAACCTGGCGCCACATTGCCCCAAGGCGTACGCCTATGAGGTCAAACCGCACGGCCACATTGCCGCCACATCCCTTCAGGTATAACCTCGCGGCATTGATTATCTTCCTTTTCTTTTTGTAATCAATCGCCTCACAAGGCTCTCCGAACTCGTCAGAGGTTCTTGTTTTGACCTCCACGAAAACCAATTGCCCACCGTCCATCGCTATTATGTCTATTTCTCCGAGAGGGTTCCTATAGCACCTCCGCAGTATTACATAGCCGCCCTTTTTCAGATAACGCGCGGCCAGCCATTCGCCGTATTTACCGGCAACGAGTGTTTTTATCATACAGCCAATCCGGATTTAATGTAAAGGGCTGATGTTTTGCTCATCTATGGATTATAAAGATTTCGAAAAAATACTTCAATATTTGACACGTTTATTTTTTTAATTTATACTAAAAAAGCGGTGGAAGACGTATATTATATGGCTAACGAAAAGAGCGATGCTTAGGATAGCGGTTGTGGACGGGCAAGGCGGCGGAATCGGCAGTGTGATAGTAAAGCGGCTGCGGGACGATTTTGGCGACGAGCTGGAGATAATCGCCCTGGGTACGAACTCGTCGGCTACCGCCTCTATGCTCAGGGCAAGGGCAAACAAGGGCGCAACGGGCGAAAACGCCATTGCGGTAAACGTCAGTAAGGTAGATGTTGTCCTTGGCCCGATAAGTATCATCATGGCCGATTCCATGATGGGGGAGTTGACGCCCCCGATGGCACGGTCAATTGCCTGTGCAAAGGCAAAGAAGCTCCTCCTGCCGCTGAATCAGGAGGGCCTGGAGGTCATTGGCGTGGCCAGAGAACCACTGCCGCACTTGGTTGACAGCCTCATTGAGAGGATCAGATTATTGTATGAGGAGGTAAAAGATGTGTGAAGCAAACGTATATATAGATGAACGTGACGGCAAGGGTGAAGTCCTTTATTTAGAAAACGTTGACGTTATACGTTCGGAGGATGGAAAGCTGTTCATCAAAAACCTGTTCGGCGAGCAAAAGTTTTTTGATGGGCAAATAAAAGAGATCTCACTCATAAAGCACAGAATCGTACTCACAAGAAAATGAACTCACGGGGACAACTGTGGATATAATAGAACAGCTCAGGTGGCAGGACATACTGGACATACTCCTTGTGTGGCTGGTACTTTACAGGGTACTGTTGCTGATACGGGGGACGCGCGCCGTTGAGATGCTCATAGGAATCGGGGTGCTTCTGGCGATGTCGCTGGCTGCCGGCTATCTTAAGATATATACAATAGACTGGCTGATACAGAGCTTTTGGGCATACATAGTCATAGCGGTAATAGTGTTGTTCCAACCGGAGATAAGGCGGGCGCTGGCGCATATGGGAAAGTCCCCGTTTTTCCGGCCCACATCGGCTGAGGAGCTGAAATCCCTTGACGAAATCGTAAAATCTGCCGCGTCCCTTTCGGCCAGAAAAATCGGTGCCCTGATAATCCTTGAGCGGGATACGTCTCTGAAAGACTATATCGAAATCGGAACCTATCTCGACGCGCGTGTGACGAGGGAACTGCTGCTCAGCATATTTCATCCCACATCGCCGATTCACGACGGTGCCGTTGTCATAAGCGGCAACAAGATAGTCGCGGCGGGGTGTTTTTTGCCGATTACATTCAGACCAGACATAGACAGGCTCCTCGGCACCAGACACCGCGCAGCCCTTGCCATAACCGAGGAGACAGACGCCGTAGTGGTAATCGTATCAGAGGAGACGGGAACTATATCAACAGCCATTGCCGGTGAGATTGAAAAGAGACCCGATATGGCCCATTTGAGAAACATATTGACCGACATATTTGCGGCACATGGGGAAAAACACAAATGAAGAAATTTTTCACAGAGAATACTGACCTCAAGCTGATTACCCTCGTTCTTTCCCTGATTCTGTGGTTTATTGTCACACTCAAGGGACAGTCTGAGGTAATAATGGAGCTTCCCGTCGAGTATAAAAACATCCCCAAAGGCGTCGAAATAACCAAGACCAGCGCCAGATTTGTCAATGTCTCCATAAAGGGGCAAGAGAGAATCGTAAAGAATCTCCTGCCAAAGGATATAAATGTATTTGTTGATCTGTCAAAGGTAAAGCGAGGCGAGACGATGTTTTATTTCACGAAGGACAACGTTAAATTGCCCCCATCAGTGACGCTGGCCAAGATTAATCCGTCCAATATTACAGTGCACACGGAGGAGGTCTTTACCATGTCGCTGCCGATAAAACCTATAACAAAGGGCGAGCCGAAAAAAGGCTTTGCCATTAGTGATGTAACGTCCATACCGGAGGAAATCACCGTAGAGGGTTCACGCAAGGCACTAAACAAATTAGAATATATCGAAACCGAGCCTGTAGATGTTAAAGACGCGGCCGCGGCCTTTGAGAAAACCGTCCGGCTTGTACTAAAGGATAAAACTTTAACCTATCAAAACAACGCCGTGAAGGTTAAAATAACAATAGCGGCGCAGAAAATAACAGGAGCTAAGAAATGAAACTTTTCGGCACAGACGGCATAAGAGGGGCGGTAAACACATATCCAATCACGCCTGAGATGGTTGTCAGAGTGGGGATGGCCATAGGCAGGATACTGCATAAGAAACACGGCAAAAATATGATACTAATAGGAAAGGACACGAGGCTTTCAGGATATATACTGGAGAGCGCCCTGACGTCGGGTATATGTTCAATGGGTATGAATGTGACGCTGGTAGGCCCGCTGCCAACGCCCGGGATTGCGTATCTGACAAAATCGCTCAGGTTTGACACCGGCATCGTCATCTCTGCCTCACACAACCCCTATCAGGACAACGGCATTAAGATATTCAGCTCCAATGGATTTAAGCTCCAGGACTCTCTGGAGGAGGAGATTGAGGCCCTTGTATTGAGTGATAAATTCACTATGGAAAACCGACCTGGAAATAAGATCGGAAAGGCCTACAGGCTTGAAGACGCAACGGCCAGATACATAGAATACGTGAAATCCACCATTCCCAGAGAGGCGATATTCGACGGCTTAAAGGTAGTTGTTGACTCCGCAAACGGCGCTGCATACAAGGTCACCCCCACGCTTCTTGCCGAACTCGGCGCTCATGTCATCAGCATACACGATAAACCCGACGGCAAGAACATAAACGCAAAGTGCGGCTCCCTGCATATAGACAGACTCGCCGAATATGTCGTAAAACACCACGCCCACATAGGCGTTGCCCACGATGGCGACGCTGACAGGACACTTTTCTGCGACGAGCACGGCAAGATCGTTGATGGCGACCTGATAATGGCCCTCTGGGCAAAGGAACTCAAGGCAGAGGGGAAACTCAAACAGGACACCGTAGTGTCAACCATCATGAGCAACCTCGGGCTTGAGCACTACCTGCAAAAACACGGCATTAAATTTCTGCGCACCCAGGTGGGAGACAGGTTTGTAGTGGAGAAAATGCTTGAGACCGGCTGCAACTTCGGCGGCGAGCAGTCAGGACACATCATCATGCTGCAACTAAACACCACAGGTGACGGGCCTATATCAGCCGTCCAGGTACTAAATATCGTAAATAAATCAAAGAAGCCCCTGTCTGAGCTGGTCAAAGACGTAACGCTCTACCCGCAGGTGCTGATAAACGTAAAGACAGCGGTCAAAAAGCCGATTAAAGAATGCCCTGACGTGCTGGCGGCCATCGCCGCGGCGGAAAAACAACTCGAAGGCACTGGCAGGGTACTGGTACGTCCATCTGGAACTGAGCCTAAAATCAGGGTCATGCTTGAAGGCACAGACCTGGAGCAAATACAGCAATTAGGCGAAGCTATAGCGCAGGCGGTCAGACGAGCCATGTCCTGAGATGTATCTGACATGTGGCTATTTCTGTCTTTTATTTGCGGGGTCACGCTCTTTTATGGCAAGCTGTATTTTCCGGTGTGCGCGGCCCTTGCGGCCATCTGCATACTGGTTTTATTTCTAATAAAGAGGGGGTTGCCGCTTCGACTTTTTATTGTTTTTTCTGTTGGGTTTTTCTATGCGTGGCTGCGATATGAACCAGTTGAATTAAACTCAAAACCACCCCCAGATGAGTTAATCGTAACCGGCGTATTTACATCACTGCCTGTAAAAGTCGAACATCAGTCATTCAGAGCCGCTGTAAGAAACCCGTCGTTTCAGCAAGATTTTGACGTTGTAGTAAAACCGTCTCATGCGGGTTTATTCAAAAATCCCATCTCTATTTTCTATACGCGTCCAATGGGGTTTATGCCGGGGACAGAGGCCACGCTATTAGCGCGTATGAAGTTATACAGGCCTGCTCAGATACCCGGCAGCTATTCGTTTGACACAAGATGGAGCGGCACCGTCAAAAAATTCTTAACGGTGAAAGAATCAGCCTCTCTGCCCTGGTTTTTTGAGAGACAGCGCCTGCGCCTTGCCAGACACTTTGACGCGGCCTTCTCTGGTGACGTCCCAAGTGTCCTGAAATCCATCATTATTGGGGATACATCCGGCATAAGCGACGAGGTAAGAGAGAGTTTTAGGGCAACCGGCCTTTCATACCTGTTGTGCATCTCAGGGATACATTTCGGAATGCTTATTGTCCTGATTTTTTGGATTTGCAATCTCATCATCTGCCGCTTGCCTCATAATTTCCTGCTCAGAATGACAATCCGGATAAGCACAAAACAGTTGTCTGCGCTATTGACACTCCCCATAGTTACCGCGTATTTATTAATCTCAGGGATGCACGTTCCAGCCCTGCGGTCGTTTATAACAAGTGGGCTTTTTCTTGTCGGCCTTGTGCTTGGCAGAAGGGGGGATTGGAAAAACACACTGGCACTTGCCGCGTGTATCATAGAGCTTCTCGACCCGGAGTCTATATTTACGGCATCTTACCAGCTTTCCTTCATGGCGTGCCTGTTTATAGGACTGGCGTCAAACCGCTACGGTTATCACTTCACAAAGGACGAAAACCGCCGCGGCATGGAGATTCCCTCTTTTTACTTCATAGACAGATTTTTCGCCTACATCAAAAGATCAGACTCTAAAATATATACATACGTAACCCTGGCCTTGAGCTATTTAAGGGATACGCTTATCGTATCGTTGGCAGCCACGCTGGGCACAATGCCGATAATCCTCTATGCCTTCCACAGCGAATCAACCGTTGTGATGCTGGCCAATATGATAGCTGTGCCATACATGTGCCTGATAATAACGCCCATCGTACTGTTCAGCTCATTTGTATATCTCATAACCGGCGCATTTCCATTTGTGTGGATAATCGGCCTGTGTACGAAAAATCTGCTTGGCGTAATAGATTGGTTTGCCCACATTCCATATTCGTCTATAAATGTGAAGGCGTTTCCTTTTATATTTGTCATAGCCGCATACGTGATATTGATGAGTTTTTATCTGGGAAAGACGCGATTATTTATCAGTTTATCAATAGGTTTTGGGTGTCTGGTTGTTTTTTATTATCTTAATTCCAACACTAATACGCTTATTGTCACATTTCTTGATGTCGGACAAGGGGACAGCGCCTTTATAGAGACGCCCCACGGCAAGGCCATAGCCATAGACACCGGCAGCAACGGCAGACAACTGGAGGGATACCTTAGATACAGGGGAAAGAACACCCTTGACGCCATGATATTAAGCCACGGCGACAGTGACCACATCGGCGGACTGTCGAATATCCTTAGGAAATTTGACACAACATATCTGATAGACAATGGCATGATTGCCCATAAGAGACAAGACATACGGTTCCTGCGGGGAAGGCACATCGTCCTGAAACGCGGCGACGTCCTCAACATAGACAACGTAACGCTCTTAGTCCTTCACCCGCCTGAGGACTTAGGCGGCCTGGGCCTGATAAATAAAAGGACGAACAACAACACATCCCTTGTTGTCAAAGTTACGGGGGCGCATACGTCGTTTCTATTCACAGGGGATTTAGAAACAGAAGGTGAAGATATACTCATCGGGTTAAAAGAGAAATTGCGGTCGGATGTCCTGAAGGTATCGCACCACGGCAGCCGGAGGGCGACGTCGGAGGAGTTTGTCTCCTACCTGCACCCGTCGCTTGCGGTAATAAGCGTGGGCAGAGAAAATCATTTCGGCCATCCAACCGGGGAGGTTTTATACAATCTAAGGGCAATTCCCACATACAGGACAGACCAACAGGGGGCGATCCTCGTGCGCGAAACCCCGCGGGGGTTTAAAGTAAAAACGCAGTTTGACTATGAACTGATAAAAACCACGCAATTCGCGGAAGAGCTGAAAAATATCAGGAGGGTTGTCTCGGTGTGGTAATAGAATAATGAATATATTGTCCGGTTAAGTGGTAGCTATTGCACGCCAATATGTCGACAGGGATGCCCTTGCCGGTTATTTAGTCGCGTACGCTAAGTATATGGTTTTCATGTTCCTGCTCTCTGTGTTGTTTTAGCACTCAGCATACTGTGGTAAAATACGCCACTCACCCTTCAAACACCGGCGCTGTAAAGTGGAAACCATCTGAACCACAACTTTTCGTCAGGGTGTCCATTATTTTTTTACACGTTGCCAGTGTGTCATGGGGTCCAGTAATGAAATATGGCTTGCCGTCTTTCCCAAACGTATATTCAGTAGAACA
This sequence comes from Nitrospirota bacterium, assembly GCA_015233685.1. Lineage (GTDB taxonomy): Bacteria > Nitrospirota > Thermodesulfovibrionia > Thermodesulfovibrionales > Magnetobacteriaceae > Magnetominusculus > Magnetominusculus dajiuhuensis. The sequence goes on from JADFXF010000066.1 coordinate 10,776, forward strand.
ATCTTTGGGATTTATATCTCCGAATATCTTTTTTGCACCACCATAATCCTTCTGAGGTGAGAAACCTAAGCCCTTCGCATAGGCAACAGCATCCTCTACTAATTTTACTGCACAGGCGCACTGTATATCTACAAATTGATTGATTCCACTGTGAACTATCTTCCTTTCATATTCAGCCATAGTTACTGTAGAAGCAAAGGCATTCTTAACCCCAAGACAGTAAACATCTAATAGAAACATACAGAAGCCTATCCTATCACCTGAAACCCTTCGACTTATGATAACATGGCCCATTCCCATATCGAAAAGGGTTTCAGAAATAAGGCATTCATGGATAGGCGATGACATCAGGCTGGATTGGTTTATCTTTGCACCAAGTTCACCAGTAGATTTCTTGTCTAATAATCTTTCCTTACGCTTCGCAGTCTTCTTAGCGAGTTTTTTCTGTCTTTGCTTCTCACTCAATGCCATTTTGCTTCCTCCAGTTCCGAAAAGTGTGATGAATTATAAGTAAGCGTTTAAATAACTACACCCGCTGGGTTACCGGCAAGAGCACCCCTATTGACATATTGCGGCAGCAGGCATTTATAATCGTCTTCAGTCCTGGCGTATGGCAGCCGTTCAGAGATATAGCGTAAATATTTATAA
>JADFXF010000067.1 GCA_015233685.1 Nitrospirota bacterium
CGGAGTGAGATAAAATATATTATTGTAGGTATGATTTAGAAATGGAATAAGGCCAAACCTATACAAAACGATTACGCTTACTCCGAATTTTAGGATTGCAGTACCAACGCCGTCATATGTCTATATAATCTATAAGGTCAGGGATTTGTTCTTTCACCTGCTTTTTAGATTTCTTTACCGCGCGCTCAAAAAGGCGCTTTATGAGCAGCTTGCCTCCGGCATCCCGTATGTCGTATTTCAAATGATCAATGATTAATTCTATTGTGCTGCGGTACTGTATAGGGTCTTTATTTTTATCAATGCCGCGCAGTACTTCTATGCACTGGGCTATGGCCTCAACGCCCGCCAGCGCCCGGGCAAGTTCAGATTCAGGGTCAGATTTGGTCCCGGCATCCACAACGCCGAACTCCAGGGTTTCATTTAACAGGTATTCTTTTATCATCGAAAGCGTTATCCTGCCTGCCAGCGGGTGCTTTATGTGCGGCACCGCGAGGACCAAAAAACGGTAGTATTCATTAGCCAGCGTATTTGCAAACTCACGCGGAAGGTCTTTTATGGTAGTTATCTCAGACCGCATAAGCTCCTCACATAGCGGCAGCAAATCCTCATCAGGCGTCAGTTTATCAGTCGTCACACTGTTTCCCCGGGATTAAAGTCATGTATTTTTGATTCCTTTTGATTTGTATCATCACCGCCGCTCTTAATGGTTGAGTATAAGTGAAAGGCGCAGTCAGGACCTATCAGCCGTGCCGCCCCCTTGTAGTGAATCCACACCTTGCCCTTCATAATCATCGTCCTGTACTTGTACCTGATTCTCATCTGCTCGGCCTTTTCTGTCTTCATACCCCTAACCCTCGTGGTTCTTTTTTTCGATGGCCCTGCGATAAAGTCCTTCGTATTGCCTTGCGGCGGCAGCCCACGTAAAACGCTTGCTCATCGCCCTTTGGATAAGGCACTCCATCAGGTCTTTGCGGTTGTAGTATGTATAGACCGCCCACTTAACCGTGTTTATGAGGGCGTCGGCGGTCAGGTCATAGAATTTAAATCCCGTGCCGGTATTATCCAACTCGCTGAGGTTTTCTACGGTATCGTTAAGACCCCCGATTGCCCTGACAATGGGTAGCGTGCCATAGCGCATACTGTACATCTGATTCAACCCGCATGGCTCAAAGCGCGAGGGCATAAGGAAAAAGTCCGACCCCGCCTCGATCTTATGCGCGAGCGTGTTGCTATAACCGATGTAACAGCCAAACTTATCTTTATATAGGTTGGGTATATCGCCAAAGAAGAAGTGCGCCCACACCTCGCCCGTCCCCAGAAGCACAACCTGAACATCCAGCTCTAAAATCCCGTATATCGCCTCGGCAAGAATGTCTATGCCTTTTTGCTTGACCAGACGCGTTACAAGCCCTATGAAAGGGACGTCCGGCCTCTGTGGCAGTCCGAAAACCTTCTGTAAATCGGCCTTGCAGAGCGCCTTGCCCGCGAGATTATCTATTGAGTAGTTGGCTGATATGTGTGAATCAGTTTCGGGATTCCAGTTTTCGTAATCAACGCCGTTTAGGACGCCATATAAATCTGCCGCCCTGTCTCTGAGGACGCCGTCAAGGTCAGCGCCAAACTTAGGTGTCTGGATTTCCACGGCATATGATTCGCTGACGGTGTTTATGAGGGTTGAATGATATATACCGCCTTTGAGCAGATTGGTCTTGCCATCCCTTTCAAGTTCGAGGTAATTAAAATGTTCCCACCCGACCCCGAGGACATCCATGAGGCCCTCGTAGAACTCCCCCTGATGCAGCATGTTGTGAATGGTCAACAATGTGGCGGTCCTGCTGAAAATGGGGTCGTCTTTATATGCGGTGTTCAGGAAAACTGGTATAGCCGCGGTGTGCCAGTCGTTTACGTGGACGCAGTCTGGCCTGAACTTCAGTGACCTGCAAAGTTCTATCGCAGCCCGAGAAAAAAATGTAAAACGGTTGTCGTTGTCCATGTAGCCGTCGCCATCAGCAGTTGAATAAAGCCTACCCGGGCGGCCAAAGAAATATTCGTTCTCAATAAAATAGACAGTAGTCTGTGTGCCGGGCAATTTGCCTTCCATCACAGAGGCCTCCACTGTGCCGATTACCCCCATAGGGACTGAAAGCCTCTTTTTACGTGCCTTTAATTTGTATCTTTTGGGGTCTATCTGATAGTAGAGCGGCAGGACGAGCCTGACATCGTGCCCTATCTCTGACAGCGCCGCTGGCAACGCCCCGGCAACATCGGCAAGCCCGCCTTCCTTCACGAAAGGGACGGCCTCGGAGGCCACTATTAAAATCTTCAATCGTGACTCAGCCATTGTTGATACTATTATAACATTTATTGGGTGGTCTCATTGTGCAAGATTTCTGGAAATATTTATACCGGCGCAATCTTAGTATAACGGGCAGACGCGATGCCGCGATGGTGGAAATTATTATTGAATTAGTCAAATATTTACTGTTATACTTATTGAAGTCATATAAATCACCAGTAAACATGGGGGGCATCAGCATGAAATTAAAAATCTATCTATTAGCGGTATTATTATATTTCGTTACGGCATTTCCTGCATGGGCGTGGCCAGTCAGCGTTCCTAAGACCGGGCAGACAATCTGCACTGATAATGCCGCTTGTACTGGCACAGGACAGGACGGAGATACGCTGTCTGGATATGCCTGGCCGAATCCAAGATTTACGAACAACGGCGACGGGACTACAACCGACTTATTAACCGGCTTGATTTGGGTTCAAGATATTTATAAAGCTAGTTCTACAATTAACAGGTGTTCCGGTGGTAGTTATTATGATAGCTGGAAGCCTGTGTTGAATTATATTGTCTGTGCGAATACTGTCGGCTACCTTGGACATAAAGACTGGCGGCTGCCGAATATTAACGAGTTGGAAAGTCTGCTAAATTATGGTCAGGCAAATAATGCCACATGGCTTCAAAATGCAGGTTTCAATTTTTATGACTATGGTTCATTCTGGTCGTCCACTACTGCCGCTTCCGATTCGTTATCAGCCTGGCGTGTTTATCTCACTCACTGGACTGTTGGCACAGATAAGAAAGATGGGACGACTTTAGAGGGTATGTTAGTGCGAAACGGTGCGAGTTCTGGTACGTCCACAATTTGGGCAACCGGCCAAACAAACACCTACTATACAGGCGATGATGGGGTAAAACAGACTGGAACCGCATGGCCAGTTCCAAGATTTACCAATAACTACGACGGCACAGTAACTGATCAGCTTACCGGCCTGATGTGGACTACTAATGCAAACATAAATGGAGGCGGCTCATGGCAGGATGCTCTCAATTACATAAAGACTATTAATTCAAACAATCTCTACAGCCATAATGACTGGCGTCTGCCAAACATACGTGAGCTTAGAAGCCTTGTGGATTATTCACAGTCCAATCCTGCTCTACCATCAGGACATCCGTTTACCAACGTGCAGTCGGGCGCCTCGGGCTATTATTGGTCTTCCACCTCAGCCCATGAATCATGGAACGCGCTTGGCGTACTCATGAGCACTGGCAATTATTATGAGAACTATAAATATACCAGCCCATACTACGTGTGGCCGGTACGAACCACAACCGGCAATACTGGCAATAAGGTTTATTTAACAGTTATTATGATGGGCACGGGCTTAGGGGTTGTAACAAGCACCGATGGAAAAATCTACTGTAGTACTTATAGTGACTCCAGTTGCACAGTCTCATATACTGCGCCATTTACAACAACATTGAACGAGACTGCAGCATCCACCTCTACAGTCTTTCAGGGATGGGATGGCGGCGGCTGTTCCGGAGTTGATCAAACTTGTACAATAAATTCAAGCGACAACGTAACCGTAAGGGCATATTTCAAGGATACTACCAAAGACCAAATCAATCCCGTTGAGGACTATAATGGCGATGGGAAAAGCGATCTTTTATGGCAGGCGTGGAATCTTTCCCAAGGTGTAAAAAAGTTTTTCACATGGTTGATGTCCGGCGGTATTGTTACAAACACCGCTTATAGCAACATACCTGTTGACCCGAATTCATATGTATCGGGAAGCGGAAACTTTCGCGGTAATGGAGTGTGGGGCGCGGTAACGGTCAATAAATCAACCGGCGCGGTTAGCATTGTCTGGCCATATGATAATACCAGCGGCACTGTCAGCACGTCTGTGGATACCAGTTGGCAAATTAAAGGAACGGGGGATTTTGACGGCGATGGCAAGAGTGATATTTTATGGCATAATTCGACAACTGGTGCTGTAGCCGCCTGGTTTATGGACAATATTACGATTAAAAACGCGGGCGTTGTCATCTCATCAATGGACTCCGCCTGGCAGATAAAGGGCGTTGGCGACTTCAATGGCGATGGCATGAGCGACATTCTATGGCAGAATTCGACAACAGGCGCTGTCGTCATCTGGCTTATGAACGGGACTACGATTAAAAGCACTGGCGTTGTCATGTCATCAATGGACTCCAGTTGGCAGATAAAGGGCGTTGGCGACTTCAATGGCGATGGTATGAGCGATATTCTGTGGCAGAATTCAACGACGGGTGCTGTCGTCATATGGCTTATGAACGGGACTTCTATAAAAAGTTCCAATGTCGTGGCGTCATCGGTTTCCTCCGACTGGCAGATAAAGAAAGTGGGAGACTACGACGGCGACGGTATGAGCGACATTCTATGGCAAAACTCGACAACCGGTGCTGTGGTCACATGGCTTATGAACGGGACTTCTATAAAAAGTTCCAACGTTGTGGCGTCATCGGTTTCCTCTGACTGGCAGATACAGTAACCAGATGCTTAGTTATATTTGAGTACTTTTCTTTCTGAATGGACTGGAAACTCCAGGCCGTCCTTGTGAATATATGCGAGCTTTGCCTCAATCTTAACGAGTTTCTCATGCTCTGGAAAGACGGCGTAATATTTCTCGGTCGTAGTCATTCTGGGCTGAAGGGAATAGTCCAGGATGTCCTTTATTTCCCATGTGTCATAACGCCTGTTGCCCTCTATGTCGAGTCCTGGCTCAAAGAACTCCTTTTTGGCCGACCATACCACCTTGTCATTTTCGTCTGTGGCCGTCACTGTAAGGAGCACTCGTGACGTCCACATGCAGCCGTCAGGTACTCTGTGGCCGGCCTTATTGGTTATATCCACCGTTATGGCCGCCGCCGGTATCCACTTCTTTTCGCCGTATGATTGACTCTTAAACGCCCTTGCATTTAACTCAAGGAGCATTCCCTCTTTGAGCATGTCCGGCACATAGGCACCGGGAAATGTGTGTCCCCGATTGTTTTTTCTCATGTGGCACTCCTGACAGTTCGTCTGCCCACCTGCGGCAACGTACTGGTCCCTGTAGCTTTGGGCAATGGTGCTGCAAATAATCCTTTCACTGTCAGGGGCGGTGTAAACCCCATGGCACTGCATACAGAATATGGCATTATCAAGATACGTTGTCTTTTTAACGTTGTGATATGTCGTATTTCCTTTGCTGACATTGCCGGGGCCGTAAACGGTCTGCTTTTCGGGCGTATTGGGTGGCGGCACGGCCTTCATGTTGTGGCATGTATAGCAGGAGACGTTTAAGTGGGATAGTAAATCTTTTGCCTTTTTCTTGCCTTCAGGGTTTGCGGACTTGCCGCCTGCTAGCTTAATGGCATCCACCACCTCCCTTACAAATTTCTCGGAGGCATACTCCATAACAGGGGCGTGGCAGGTCAGGCATTTCATAAGCTCAGTCTTAAGCGGCAGTCCCTTTCTCACAGGGTCTCTCTCTATGCCGTCAACTATGTATGAATATATGCCGTCTATCGAATGAAGCAGCGATGAGGAGTGTACCGACATCTTCCATTGCATAGAGACTTCGCCGTGGCAAGAGGCACACGTCTCCGACGCGTTTTGGATGTCTTCCGCCTTGTCTATCTTATCTGTCAGGCCGACGGCGGAGCCGGGCGCTACCACCAATAATAAATTTAACATTAATGCCAACATCAGGTATCTGTTCATAACCGTAACCTCATTTTATGATTAGTTGTTATTGTATATCCATAGGCCGGATAAACTTGATATAGACCATAGACCAGTTCCCCAGTATTATAAAGAGCATCGTAACAAAGCTTGACACCGCCAGCGTGGACGCCCCTGTCAGGCCGTGGCCAATGTTACATCCTCCGCCCACAACGGCGCCAAATCCCATGAGAAGACCGCCCAAAAAGGCGTCTAACGTCTCATTTGCCCCGCATGATTTCAGCTTACACTCCCCAATTTGTTTGCTGCTTAAATATGAACCGAACACCACCCCGAATATAAGGAAAACACTCCACGTAGGGTCATCCCCCTGCATAACCCACCTAAACAGTTCCACCGTCGGGCCAGTAAAAGACATCCCACGCGCCTTACCCCCATAGTAATCCGACGCCCACCATGCGGCTATCCCGATAATGCCCAATACCGGCCCGGCGACATACCATGAGTATCCTCTGCGAGACTTCTTAAAATCTCCCCTGAGGATAACAAACAGAAATACCGCCCCAAGCACCGCAATAACTATCCACTTATTGACGCCAAACAGGTTATAGAGCGTCAGCGGGTAGATGTCGGCATGGGTTGCCCATGACTCATCAACCTGCCTGGCGGTCAGGAGTTTCAGGCCGTCTCCGGTAAGCCAAATCTGGTAATTGGACAGCGATTGGTAAAGCCTTAGAAGCATCCCCTCGGATGTGGTTAAAATACCGACAAAAAATCCAAGTACGCTAACCCATGCCGGCACTATCCCCTCGCCAATCTTAAACCATATGCCGCTGGCACACCCGCTTGCCATCACTATCCCAATGCCAAACAGATAACCGCCCATAACATTGGCCACAGGCATAAACCCCTGCCTGTAAAGTACCTTAATAACACCGGTATCCTCAAGTATATTCGCCCCGATTATCATTATTAAAAGCGCGGCAAGATATGCCCTGAATATCTCAGTGTTTTTCACTAAAATCATGTCCCTGAAGGCCGAGTTCATACAAACCCTCCCTCGCTGCAACACCCACCCCAACAAGGCCCCTACAACCAGCCCGGATATTACCATCTTAATCATCGTATCTCACCAATGCCCCCAAACGCCAATATCACCAACGCCCGTGCTTATAAGATACACGCTGTGATACATTATAGCAACAACCATTACGCTTTGAACAGAGGGGTCAGCGGCGCGAACGAATTACCGCATGGGGTAATCATAATTATTTATGGTGGTGGTTTGCCAAAGGCAATACTATTTTGATACAATAGCGTGGTGGTGGTAGGGCGAGGTTGTGAGTTACTACGGTATGGCGTGGGATTCGGTTCATATCAGAGGCAGGGCAAAATGGTGAATCTCATAAATTAATTAAACGCGTTTATGTGGAAAGAGAGGTAGGCTATGAAAGATAAAATGCTTAATGACTTGTGTTTTGCCATTGACACATTAAGCGCTCAGGAAAATGCGGCACATACGATTCATGAAATAATCTATGAGTTAAAGAATTCGCTGGATATAGTTTCTGCGGTGCTTGTCGAGAAGAATTTACACAACGACTACCTTGAGATTAAAAACAGGTATAACGTGTCGGAGCAATTTACCCGCTCATACAAGCGCGGAATTGGTACTAACGTAATAGGACGAATATTTTACAGTGATGAGCTCGCCGTAGTGCTCAAAGGGGAAAACGAAGACGATTATAAAGACCTCTTGCTAGAGCACGACTATGAGATGGTGATAGTATTGAGGGTATCGGTTGAAGGCCGGGTGCTTGGATTTCTGGCCCTATATTTTTCCAATAAAGTTGAAATTACGGAGCAGCTCAGGAAATTCCTGATCTCAATAGTTAAATTGTGTTCTGAGGCAATACGAAAAGAAAAGTTGCTTGATTTTGTGAAGGAAATGCGCAGTGTTGACCCGCAAACAGGCCTGCTATATTATCACTTCTTTTACCAAAAGTTAAAAGAAGAGTTCGATAAGAATAAAAGAATGAACATCCCGATGACTGTTGCCATAATGGACATGGACAATTTTAAACGTGTAATGGGTGTCTATGGTCTGGATACCGCTCATGAGCTATTCAAAGAACTGGCCGATGAGCTGCGTGCCTCTGTCAGAGGAATAGACATGCTGGGGCATTACGGCACAGACGAGTTCATCATATACATGCCGAACACAACACTGAACGATGCTGAACTGGTACTCAACCGTTTCCTTGATAATCTCATCCATAAGAGATTCACCCCGAATAATTTATGCACGTCACTTTCTATGGGTATCGCGTCCCTGCAACAGGATGACTCATTGGAAGAGTTGCTTAGCAACACCCAGCGTGCCCTGTATAAATCAAAGTTGAAAGGAGGGAAAATCTCAAGATGCGACGAATAATAAACGATTTTCTCAACTTGATCAGTTATGTTTGAAATAACCAGGGTTGAGAACTTTTCACCCTCGACATTCCTGTGGGAGATTAATGCCCCTGAGATCGCGTGGGCGGCCCGGCCCGGGCAGTTTGTCATCGTCCATTGCGATGAGACCTCTGAGCGCATTCCACTGACAATTGCGGATTTCGACGCTGTCAAAGGTACGATAACGATTGTAATTCAGGCGGCAGGCAAGGGCACGATGCAGATGATGGAGTATAAGGCGGGGGACCGGATATCGGCCGTAGCAGGGCCGCTTGGCGAGCCGTCAGAGATTGAGAATTTCGGGACGGTGGTTTTAGTGGGTGGTGGGCTGGGGGTTGCGCCCGTATATCCCATACTCCGCGCGTTAAAACTAAAGGGCTGCCACACAATCTCAATAATCGGTTTCAGGTCAAAATCCCTTGTTTTCTGGGAAAGTCGTTTTCGCGACTATTCAGATGAGTCAATCATCGTCACTGACGACGGCTCATACGGCGAAAAGGCATTAGTAACGCGGCCATTAAAAGACCTCCTTATGGAGAGGCAAATCAACCGCGTCATAGCGATTGGCCCGCTTGTCATGATGAGGGCCTGTGCCGAGGTAACACGCCCATTTGGAGTGCGCACGATTGTCTCGGTGAATCCCATAATGGTTGACGGCACGGGGATGTGCGGCAGTTGCAGGGTAAGCCTTGGTGACGAGGTGAAATTCGCCTGCATAGACGGCCCTGACATGGACGGGCATCTTGTGAATTTTGACGAGTTGCTGATTCGCCAGAAGCGGTTCGTAAAATATGAAAAACAGTCATTAGCCTTACACGAAAAGAAGAAATGTCCAAAATAGCAAGACAACACTCAGCCCATCTGCCCCCCGACACGCGGCGCACGAATTTCATGGAGGTCGTTTGCGGATACACAGAGGCAGAGGCCCTCACCGAGTCCGGCAGATGTCTGCAGTGCAAAGAGCCGTTATGTAGCGTTGGTTGCCCGGTCAGGATAAACATAAAGGGATTCATTAACTTTGTATCGAAAAAGGATTATAAAGGCGCGTATAAGACAATTACAGAGGCCAACCTATTTCCCTCGATTTGTGGAAGGGTATGCCCGCAGGAGAGGCAGTGTGAGGCAGGGTGCATATTGGGGAAAAAACAACAGCCCGTAGCCATTGGCCTTCTGGAGCGATTTGTGGGAGACATGGCGCAGCAACACAACTGGCAGGAGACGCGGCCCATTGATCTGATTGGGCCAACCAGCAAGAGGGCGGCGATAATTGGCTCAGGCCCTGCCGGCCTGGCCTGTGCATATGACCTGGCGAAGGCAGGGGTAACAGTCGTAGTATTTGAGGCCCTGCACCTGCCCGGTGGTGTGCTGACTTATGGGATACCACAGTTCAGGCTGCCTAAGGAAAGGGTCTTCAGGGAGATAGAGAACCTTACAAGGCTTGGCGTTACAATAGAGACAAACAGGGTAATCGGTAAGATACACACAATCGAAGACCTGATGGGCAGGTTGTCATTCGATGTGGTTTTTATAGGAACCGGTGCCGGTTATCCAAGGAATCTCGGCATAAAGGGGGATTCACTAAACGGCGTAATGTCTGCCAACGAGTTTTTGACGAGGGTAAACCTGATGCGCGGGTTTGACTTCCCGCGGTACGCCACCCCTGTGGGGATAGGAAAGAATGTTGCGGTAATAGGGTGTGGCAACACGGCGATAGACTCCGCGCGAACATCGCTGCGCCTGGGGCCTGATAATGTCTATATCGTTTACAGGCGGACATTAGAAGAAAGCCCCGCGCGTAAAGAGGAAATCCGCCACGCGATAGAGGAGGGCGTACAGTTTATCTGCCTTACCACGGCGAAGGAGATAATACCGGACAACGAGGGCTGGGTCAAGGCTATGAACTGCGTACAGAAAGACGAAACCGGAAGTTCCGAAATCTTATTAAATGTAGATACGGTAATCTACGCACTAGGTACAATGGCCAACCCGATAATCGCAAGGACAACCCCTGAGCTAACAACAGACAAGGCCAACTACGTAGAGACCAACGGGGAGAGTTTGATGACCTCAATGCCGGGCGTGTTCGCCGGTGGCGACATAACCAGAAGCGGGGGGACATTCACCACAGTAATTCACGCAATGTCAACGGGAAGGCGCGCGGCGAAGGGTATGCTTGAGTATTTGGAGTCTAACTGAACGCCGAAGCCGCCAACGGGCGGCAGCCCAAACCCAACAGATAAAACGTGGAGAGATTTACGGGTGAAGCAACCGTGTTGTCAAGTATATTATGAAAAATTAAGTTGCCATGGAGACCCCGTTTTGATGATGCTGTTAAGAATAGTTAGTAGCTTGCGCATGCAAGCAATGATAGCCTGTTTTGGTTTCTTCCCTGATGAGCGCAATCGTTTATAAAACTCCTTAATTGGCGGATTGAACTGCATAGCAGCGAGAGTACTCATGTATAGAACCTTCCTAACAGGGGCTCTGCCCCCCGAGACTGAACGTGTGCCCTTGAACTTGCCGCTATCCCGATTAAAAGGGGCAACTCCCACAAGGGCGGCAATCTTTCTCCTATCCAGCGATCCAAGTTCAGGCAGTTCACTAATCAATGTCGCTGTTAAGACAGGTCCTACACCTGGTACGCTCCTTAGGAGTTCTTTCTTTTCTCTCCACGCAGGGCTATTTTTTATTAAGCCGTCCATTTCCTTGTCGATTTCTTGCAGTCTCTTTTTCAGCCAATCGATATGTTCTTCGATCTTTTTCTTT
>JADFXF010000068.1 GCA_015233685.1 Nitrospirota bacterium
TAAGTATTCTGTCCTCAGGGTGTCTTAATGCGACATCATCGATAAAAATCTGCATACAATCGGTGTTAACATATGGCAAAATCAGAGAATTGGTTTCTCCGTCTTCGATAGAAACAGCAGCATAGGCGGATTACGTCTTGTTATGAAGGAAGCAATAAGTCGTATTAATATGTCATTATATTAAATAATAGACATATTACGTTGACTTTAGTGCTTGAGGCTTGGTATATTTAAGTCAGAAAAAAAAGATGGAGTTGCTTACAAAAAGGCTGTTTCAGCCTTTATCGTGTATGTACGGGGGATGTGCCATGAAAAGTATTTCTGAATTTATCAAATCGTTCGAGTCAAGTTCGTTTAAGTCGCGGCGTAAAACACTATACTGTACTATACTAATCCTGCTCTTCGCTAGTCTAACGTCAACCGCATACGCAGAGCCGGACGCTGCCGAACAGAGCGCTTACGCCTCAGAAACAGTTCCATACACATTCACATCAGGGACAACCGCACAATCAAGCCAGGTAAATGCCAATTTCACATATCTTGCCAATAGGTCGTGGTCGCTTTCGGGGAGTAATTTGTATTATAGCGGTGGGCATGTAGGGATTGGAGAATCAAGTCCACAAGGATTACTGCAAGTTGGCGGTACTTCAAGTGGTGCAAGTGGGCAAATTTATTTTGGTAACGCAAGCGGTGGCACTAGTGCTATTGGTTTTATTGGAAATAACTCGCTTACTCTTGAGGACAATGTCTATGGCGCTAATATGTATTTTGTAACTAATCGTGGACATTGGATTTGGTATGATGCGGATGGGACTGAGTTCATGAGATTGCAGAATTGGGACTCAGGCACCAGAGGTTATCTTGGCATCGGCACAGCAACCCCCTCCTACCCACTCCACATGGGTTCCGGCGCTTACGTAACCGCTGGCGGTGTTTGGACGAATGCATCAAGTCGTGAGTACAAGAAGGACATCAAGGCATTATCATCGGAAGACGCGATGATGGCGTTTAATAAACTTGAGCCGGTTTCGTTTAAATACAAGACCGATGACGAACAGCATGTCGGGTTCATAGCCGAGGACGTGCCGGATTTGGTCGCGTCGGGCGATCGCAAGGGCCTGAGTTCAATGGATATGGTTGCAGTTTTAACTAAGGTTGTCCAGGAGCAGCAAAGGGCAATAGCCTCGTTATCGAAACAGGTAAAATCGCTGAAGGCAAAGATGAAAGACAGCAAGACAACTGCCCTTACAAACAAATCAAACTAAGGGGAACTCAAATGAAGAGATGGATATTCCTATTTATATTCATAATTGTGCCGTCGTTTGTCTCTGCCGCAAGCGGTAATTGGGATTCTCTCATATGGGATTCCGATGTTTGGGACGGCATTACAAGCTATACTTTAACCGTCACCAAATCCGGCACGGGTTCAGGCACTGTTACGGTCGACAATGGCACACTCTCGTGGAGCGGGAATACTGGCACTGCCTCATATACATCAGGCACATCGGTAGTGCTTATGGCAGCGCCGACTTCCAGCTCTACGTTTACGAGCTGGTCGGGGTGTGATTCGTCAAACGGCAGCCAATGTACCGTGTCAATGTCATCGGCTAAAAGCGTAACCGCCACGTTTACGGCACCAACACCGACACCTACTCCTACTCCAACACCGACACCTACGCCTACTCCTACATCAACACCTTCTCCTACGCCTACGCCTTCTCCTACGCCTACGCCGACATCTACACCAACGCCGACTCCTTCTCCTACACCGACGCCTACACCTTCTCCTACACCTTCTCCTACGCCTACGCCTTCTCCAACATCTACTCCCACACCTACGCCTACGCCGACACCAACTCCTACTCCAATTTCTTTTAGCGTGAGCGTCACTAAATCCGGCACGGGTACTGGCACTATTACGAGTACACCCGCGGGGATAAATTGCGGCAATACCTGTGCCGCATCCTACACATCAGGAACGGGAGTATATCTGACAGCCACGGCTGCCTCTGGTTCAACATTTTCAGGCTATACGGGATGCGATACGACAAACTCAAATGGATGTTATGTATTGATGTCGTCGGCTAAAAACGTAACCGCTACTTTTGCGCCAGTGAGCTATACACTTACAGTAACCAAATCCGGCACGGGTTCAGGCACTATAACCGCCGATTCGGGGACAATCACATGGAGCGGCAGCACGGGGACAGGATCATATACATCAGGCACATCGGTAGTGCTTACGGCGGCGGCGACCTCCGGCTCAACATTTACAAGCTGGTCAGGGTGTGATTCGTCAAGCGGCAGCCAATGTACCGTAGCTATGTCATCGGCTAAAAACGTAACCGCTACGTTTACGGCAATGTATACCCTTACGATCACGAAATCCGGCACGGGTTCAGGCACTGTAACCGCCGATTCGGGGACGTTATCATGGAGCGGCAGCACAGGGTCGGCGTCATACTCGTCAGGCACGTCGGTAGTGCTTACGCCGATGCCCAATTCCGGCTCAACATTTACGAGTTGGTCAGGGTGTGATTCCATAAGCGGCAGCCAATGTACCGTAGCTATGTCATCAGCTAAAAGCGTAACGGCCACATTCACGTCAACGCCGACATACAATACGCTCACCGTCATGAAATCCGGCACTGGTTCAGGCACTGTAAGCGTTGATTCGGGGACGTTATCATGGGGCAGTACCACTGGTACCGCGTCGTATACCGCAAACACTGTTGTTAATCTCACAGCAACTCCAGACTCCAGTTCGCAGTTTACGAGTTGGTCGGGCTGTGATTCCACAAGCGGTTCAAATAACAATGTGTGTACAGTCCTTATGTCAACGGCTAAAAGCGTTACGGCAATATTTACTGGTTCACAGCCGCCAACATATACCCTATCCGTATCGAAAGCCTCCAGCACGGGAACGGGCACGGTAACGAGTTCTCCAGCGGGAATAAGCTGTGGCTCGACGTGTTCGTATTCGTTTAACTCCGGCACATCGGTAACGCTGACGGCAGCGCCGGATTCAGGCTCAACAGTGAGCTGGTCTGGCTGCGATTCAAACGGCGGGAATTTTTGCACCGTCTCCATGACGGGCACTAAATCAGTAACCTCCACGTTTACAGGGGTGTGTACGTCAACATATGCGCTGTCGTCTTCGAGCGCGAGTTATACGTATGCAGGCGGCAGTGGCAGCGTAGGCGTTACAGCTTCGAATATTCTTTGTTCATGGTCGGCGGTAGCTAACGTGAGCTGGATAACGATAACATCGCCTGCTTCATTTACCGGAAACAATACGGTAACGTATAGCGTCTCGGCAAATACCGGCACGACATCCCGCACAGGGACAATGACTATCGCTGGACAGACATTTACAGTAACTCAGACCGCGCAGGGCTACAACACGCTTAACATTACAAGGGCAGGCTCAGGTTCGGGAACGGTTACGGCTAACCCGGACAATATAACGTGGAGCAGCAATACGACGGGTACCGGGTCATACCTTTCAGGAACGGGAGTATCTCTAACGGCCAAGGCAGCTTCGGGTTCGACATTCGCGGGCTGGACGGGCTGCGACACGACAAGTGGAAACGGATGTTATGTGTTAATGTCATCCTCAAAATCCGTAACCGCCACGTTTAGTTCAGACAACAACACAACCACCCATACCCTGACGGTAGTAAAATCCGGAACCGGCTCAGGTGCTGTGGCAGCGTCATCAGGCACTATCACATGGAACGGCAACACCGGCACCGCAAGCTATAGCTCCAGCTCGCAGATAACTCTGACGGCAACGCCAAGCTCAGGCTCGACATTTAACGCGTGGTCTGGATGCGATTCGGTCATTAACAACAGTTGTGGCATTTCGATGGCTACCGACAAGACTGTTACCGCGTCGTTCACTACCGTCATCCTCAGGCGAAGCAAGTTCGACTTCGACGGCGACGGCAACACCGACATCCTGTGGAGAAACAAGGTCTATGGGTATGACGCGGTTTGGCTGATGAACGGCACAACTTTTAAAGACAGTAAATTACTCGATACCGTCAGCGATGCATCGTGGACAATTGCCGGAGCCGGGCACTTCAACCAGGACAACAAAACAGGGATCCTCTGGCAAAATCAAATGACCGGTAACACGGTTACATGGCAGTACAACGGTTCTGTGTTAAGCGGCGCCTCTACGCTGGGTACCGTTGCAGATGTGAACTGGACAATAGTGTCGGCCGGTGATATGGACAGCGACAACAACACGCTCGTCTATTGGAGAAACAACACTGCCGGATATAACGCCAAGTGGAAAATAAAGAACTCAACCGTAACCTCAATGGTTTTGCTGCCGACACTCAGCGACCCTAACTGGACGATAGTCGGCACAGGGGATTTTTACGGCGACGGCAATACCGAAATCCTCTGGCGGCACGCCCTCTACGGCTATAACGCCCTGTGGCACATGAACGGCGACAGCATGGCCAGCGCGGAGTACCTGCCGACACTGGCAGACACCGACTGGGCCATAGTTGGCACGGGAGACTTCAACGGCGACGGCATGACAGACATAATATGGCGGCACAAGACCTCCGGCCAAAATATCATATGGTTAATGAACGGAGCCACCGTAACAGACATGATAACACTTCCCACGCTTTCAGATACGAATTGGGAAATCGTAGCGCCTAAGTAATACCCCACTATGTTTTAGGGGAGGGGTGAAATGCTCCTCCCCTAAAAAAACAAGAGACAATTGATAATAAATAACTTGATTTGCGTGAGTCTATTGTAATATAGTACTGGAGTCATGAGGATATGCAGGTATTTGAATGAGAGTATCAGGATGGGCATAGAGGAAACCGTTTTATCAAAACGGAATATTACAAACACTACAGGAGGTTTAGACATGAGGGTATTTGCCGTATTGTTTCTGGCCCTATCGCTGGTTGCGTTTGGGTGCACCGCCGAGTTGAAGCAGGAGGATAAGGCGCTCTTGCAGAACTCGTTAAAGGCAGCCGAGGACGCAAAAATGTCGTGTGAGAAAGCCGCGTCAAGCGCACATGACTCAGCTATGAAGGCAGCAGACTCAGCCGCTAAGGCAAGTTCAGCCGCTGACAGGGCAGAAGAAGCCGCTAAAAAAGCGGAAAGAGCAGCAGCCGTATGCTCAAAGTCGTTCGACAAGTCATTAGAAAAGACGAGCGGCCACGAGCGCCATCATCACCATCACCACAAGCACATGAAGTCAAAGAAAGCTGAGAAAAAGGCTGAAAAAGCTGAAAAGGCCGAGAAGAAGGCCGAAGAGAAGAAGACCGAGTAAAAGGACATCTCTTATCTGGAGATTTTGGTGGGAAGGCCTGTTGGGTTGTCAATCGCTGACTTAAGCAGTTGTTGGTTGACATATCTGAACAGGTCTTTCCCGCTTAGTTGTTTAAGGGCCTTGGCCGCCAGTTCCTCACCGCTCAATCCATTAGGGTGTATTTCGATATAAACCGCGTCTTCATGTACTGCCGCCTTTACGGGTTCATTTATTATCTTCACGGGGGTCCTGACCCTTGCATACTCAAAGAGTTCCTCAATGTCCTCAGGATAGAGCCTGATGCAGCCCGAACTTATCCTCCTGCCAACGCTATATGGTTTATTTGTGCCGTGAATCCCGTAACTTGGAATGGAAAGCTGAAGCCAGTAATCTCCAAGCGGGTTATCCGGACCGGGCGGGACGAGTGGGTCAAGGTCAGGGGTTTCCTCTCTCATTCGTTTCGTTGGCCGCCATACGGGGTCTTCTACCTTGCCTGTTATGCGAAAAACCCCTTCCGGCGTATTAAACCCTTCTCTGCCTATGCCAATGGGGTATGTCTTTAAGAATCTGTGCCCGTCAAACATGAAAAAATAATACAACCTCATCTCGGCAAGGTTTACCAGTATGCCGTCGTCGAGAATCTCGGGGACTATCCATTGCGTTGGAACGGTTATGGTGATTCCCTCTTCAGGTATCCACGGGTCAACCTTAGGGTTAGCCTCGGTTATGGCATTGAATCCTATGCCGAAGAGGCGAGCCGCGTCCAAAAGCGTGTCGTTGTCGGTTATCTTGTAAGTCTGCACCACGCCTATCACAGTCCTTGCCGGGTCGTTTGCGGAATAAGTGCCCGCACCCTCAGCAAATACCCCCGTGCAGATTAATAAAAAGCAGACTAATAATGCTATCCTTATGTTTTTCACAGTTCTCCTTTGATCTTCTCCTGTACTGCCGTCAACAGGCCGTACAACATGTTTAGTTCCCACTGCGTGAGGCCGGCACGCCCAACCAGGTGCCTGATGTTTCGCATAATCCCCCCGATGATGTCCTCAGAACCTCTGAACCCGTATCCTAAGAGCGGGAGCAAACGGCCAATTCGCTCATACAGGCGCTCTAACCCGTCACCATTGACCAGTTCGTGCGATGCCCCGCTGCCACCTTTATCATACAGGCGTGCGATTTCGTAGGCCGTCACCAACACCGCCTGTGCAAGATTAAGAGAGGGCTGCGCCTCAGACGCCGGTATGTACAACAACACACCGCACGCCTCAATCTCCTCGTTTAACAGGCCGTTGTCCTCACGTCCGAAGACAATGGCAACTTTATTTGACGCCGCCATCTCAAAGGCATACTGAGCGCCTTCGGCCACAGGCAGCCGTATTCCCCTTGTATTGCCAAAACGCCGCGACGTGCCTATCACGATGGATTTATCCCGCAGGGCGTCTCTAAAGTCGTCATATACGGCACACCCCCGCAGCACATCCCGCGCCCCGTGTGCAAAGCGATAGCTCTCATCAGTCAGGTAGTCACACGGCCTGACGAGGACGAGATTGCTAAAGCCCATATTCTTTATCGCCCTTGCCGCCGCCCCGATGTTGCCGCCTTCTTTTGGCTCAACCAATATGTAGTAAACATTGCTTTTAGACATACCTGTTATATCTCCGTCACAGCCGCTTATACTAATATAACAAACAAAAAAAATACAAATTATGTTACACTCGTAGCTCAAATGGAAGAGAGATTACAAAAAATAATTGCGTCTTCGGGGCTTACATCAAGGCGTAAGGCCGAGGAGATGATCCTTGAGGGCCGCGTTACTGTAAACGGCAAGGCCGCCGTTATCGGGATGAAGGCGGATGTCGAAAAAGACCATATAAAAGTTGACGGCAAACTCCTGAATCCAAAAATAGGCCAGAGGCGCGTCTATATCAAATTCAACAAACCAGACGAGGTCGTAACCACGATGACAGACCCCGAAGGCCGGCCAACCGTGGCAGATTATTTTGCGGGCGCAGGGCATCGCGCCTATCCCGTGGGCAGGCTTGACTATCATACTGAGGGGTTGTTGCTCCTGACAAACGATGGTGATTTGGCCTATCACATCCTCCATCCCGCGAAAAAAATACCTAAGACGTATCAGGTCAAGGTCAAAGGAGATATATCGGATGTTGATCTGGATAAACTGCGCCGCGGCGTAAGGCTCGAAGACGGCGTAACCGCACCGGCCGGGATTAAGAGAATGCGAAGTAAAGACACCGTGTCAAACACATGGCTTGAGATGACCATATATGAAGGGAGAAAACGCCAGATACGCCGCATGTTTACTTATGTAAAACACCCCGTGGCGAAGCTGAAGCGGGTTGCAATAAATGGAATTACACTGGGAAACCTCAAACCAGGCCAGTGGGCTTACCTGACACAGGAAGAGTTATATGCAATATTCAAAGAGGTTGGCATGAAAAACAGCGGGAGGGAACATGTACCGTAATATAGGCTGCGGTGAGATAGATTTAACATATGTGGGGAAAGAAGTGGTGATGAGCGGGTGGGTGTTTCGTAGCCGCGACCACGGCGGGCTGGTATTTTGCGATTTGCGAGACAGAACGGGTGTGGCACAGCTCGTATTCAGCCCTGATTACGGCGAGGCGGCTATCCACAAGACAGCACACCAACTGAGGGCCGAATACGTAATCAAGGCTACGGGCGATGTACGCATAAGGCCCGAAGGCACTGAAAACCCCGACATCCCAACCGGCGGCGTCGAGGTCTATGTAACAGGGCTTGAGATATTAAACAGGTCTGAACCCCTGCCCTTTCAGCTTGACCAGGATGTCGAGATTGCCGAGTCCAATCGCTTAAAATATCGTTATCTTGATCTTCGCAGGCCGGAGATGTTGAAAAATATTGTCATGCGCCATAAGACGTGCAAGGCCGTCAGGGACTATCTTAATGATAAGGGTTTTCTGGAGATAGAAACCCCTGTGCTGACGAAGTCAACGCCGGAGGGGGCACGCGATTATCTTGTGCCGGCACGTATGTCGCCGGGGTGTTTTTATGCCCTCCCGCAGTCACCTCAGCTCTTTAAGCAGCTCCTGATGGTGGCCGGCATGGAGAGGTATTATCAAATAGTAAGGTGTTTTCGCGACGAGGATTTACGGGCGGACAGGCAGCCGGAGTTTACGCAAATAGACATGGAGATGTCCTTTGTCTCAGTTGACGACGTAATAGCCCTGGTTGAAGGTCTTATAAAGAAGGTATTTAATGTGATCAGAGGCGAGGCGCTGTCCACTCCATTTGAGAGGCTTTCGTATAGCAAGGCGATGGAGCGTTTCGGCAACGACAAACCTGATATGAGGTTTCAGCTTGAGCTTAAGGACATGGCCGATCTCGCGTCCCTGAGTTCATTTAAGGTATTTCTTGACGCGCTGTCATCGGGCGGGCGGGTGAAGGGCCTGCTTGGAAAGGGCATGGCGGGCTATTCACGGCGTGAAACTGATCTGCTGACGGCTGAGGCTCAGTCACTTGGGGCGAAGGGTCTCGCATGGATAAAGGTAAAGGATGGGTTTGAGTCGCCTATATTAAAATTCTTCCCTGAGGATGTAGTGCGCCAAATGGCCGACAGGACTCAGGCGGCCCCCGGCGATATGATGCTCTTTGTGGCAGATAAGGAACGAGTAGTTAATGACGTATTAAGCCGAATGCGCCTTGACATTGCAAAAAAACAGAATCTCATTCCCGCAGTGGATAAGTTCGTCTGGATAACAGACTTCCCCCTGTTTGAGTGGAACGAGGAGGACGCCAGATTTCAGGCAATCCACCACCCGTTTACCTCCCCCACTGACGAGGACATAAAGAAAATAATGGACGGCGGCGATATAGATTTGTCGGGACTGAAGTCGAAGGCATACGATATTGTGCTCAATGGCAGCGAAATAGGCGGGGGGAGTATTCGTATTCATCGCCCTGAGCTGCAAAAAGAGATATTTGAACTTATCGGCATGGCAGAGGCGGAGGCCGAGGAGCGGTTTGGTTTTCTGATTGATGCCCTGAAGTACGGTGCGCCGCCCCACGGGGGGCTTGCTATCGGGCTTGACCGGCTCGTAATGCTTATGACCGGGGCGCAGTCTATACGGGACGTGATTGCATTTCCTAAGACACAGAGGGCGGCCTGTCCTCTGAGTGGAGCACCGTCTCATGTTGACAAAAAGCAGCTCAGGGAGCTGTATATCAGCTCGACCGTCCCCGATGAGAAAACGGCGGCAGACTAACAGATGTGGTGTCATCGTTGTGTCCGGGTTTACAAGTGTGTAATGGATTTGTAATGTCATATGTGTTATAATCTCAATAAATATAATCCCGTACCCATTGGCTTCCAGTTAAATGGGATGTGTCCATATTTAACTATTTAAAGATGCGGACAGACAATCTTAGCCTTGATGAACTGAAGGAGCTTGGCGCTGGTGTTGAGGCACCGGAGGAGGTTGCATTGCTTTATCGTCAGGCGTTCAAAGATTTTGGCGCCCGTTCGCTATGGAACCGCAAGCCGAGCGAACATCCTACAATTGCACAGGCTCTTGTTATCGCTGATAACCTACGGCGTGAAGGTAGTATGAAAACGCTGCCACTGGCTGTTCAGATTGAAGAGGCGTGTCGTGCCGCTATCTAAATTGCAAACTGAAATCCTGCGTCTTCTGGCAGCACACCGGAATCCAGAAAGCTATGTCGCGGGCAGCAGCGCACTTAATCAGGACAGCCCACGTTTTTCTGGTGACATTGATATTTTCCATGACCGTGAGGAAGGAGTTGCACAGGCGTCAAATGCGGATACGGCATTACTGGCCGAACATGGATTTACGTTTGATTGGCTTAGGCGCGAACCGGGTATTCATGCCGCAGTTGTGCATCATGGAGACGAAAGTACAAAGCTTGAATGGGTGCGCGATAGCGATTTTCGGTTTTTTCCTACAGTCAAGGACGAATTATTCGGGTATCGTCTGCATATTGCCGACCTTGCCACCAACAAGGCGTTAGCGGCGGCAGGACGGCGGCAACCGCGCGATGTTCTCGACCTTCTTTACATCCATGAGCGGCATATACCGCTGGGTGCTGTGATATGGGCGGCGGTTGCCAAAGACCCGGGCTATTGTCCGGACAGCCTGATTACGGAAATTCGCCGCAATGCCCGCTATCGGCAAGATGATTATGCTGACCTGGACTTGCTGCAACCCGTTGATGCCGCCGCCGTTTCGCAAAACTTACGAAAAGCTCTTGAAGAGGCGGAAGAATTTATTCGCGCGATGCCAAATGGTAAAGAGGGCTTGTTTTTCCTTAAAGACAATGCACCAGTGCAACCGCAACCCGATAATCTTACAGGTTATGTGGAACACGAAGGGCGGCGGCGAGGCTACTGGCCGTCATCATCCGAGATTGGCAGCGCGATGTTGTACAGCAATGCAAAAAAACCAAAGCCATAAGCCGCGTAAAACCAGACAGAAGAGTCCTTTGTGAATAGCCTGCCATGCATCTACTGTCAATAATCGGGAAGTGTCCCTGTTAAACCAAAAAGCAGCTCAAGGGACCGTATATCAGCTCGACCATCCCCGATGAGAAAACGGCGGCAGACTAACAGACATAGTATCATCGTTGCGTCTGGTTAATTCCATTTCTAAATCATACCTACAATAATATATTTTATCTCACTCCGCGACAAAAAATTGTCATCACCCTTCTTGTCTTGTCGTCATTCCGGCTTGTCCGGAATCGTATTTGGCTTGAGGATG
>JADFXF010000069.1 GCA_015233685.1 Nitrospirota bacterium
ATGACCACATATCGGCGGCCATCGGCGGGGCAATCGCAGGGGCGGCGGGGGCGGATTTCCTGTGTTACGTTACGCCGTCTGAACACGTTCGGCTTCCCAATGTGGAAGACGTCGTAGAGGGTGTTATCGCCTCAAAGATAGCCGCCCACGCGGCGGATATTTCAAAGGGGATACCGTCGGCCATTGAAAGAAACAACAAAATGGCCCGCTACCGAAAGGCCCTCGACTGGGAAGGGCAGATTTCGATGTCCTTTAATCCTGAAAAAGTCAGGGCAATGCGCGCCCATATGCCGCCCTCACAAAAAGAGGTATGCAGCATGTGCTCCGATTTCTGTGCGATTAAGACGGTGGAGCGCGCCCTGCACGGGAAGTAATGCGCGGCATAAATGGTTGATCTAATGAGAACCGCATTGACCGTGGCGGGGCTTGACCCGTGCGGCGGGGCCGGGATTGCGGCTGATTTGAAGGTGTTTCGTTCCCTCAATGTACACGGTATGGCTGTGGCGTCCTCTTTAACGGCGCAAAACACGCTTGGAGTGGAGGGGGTTTACGGCGTTGACGTTGCCATCTTTGAAAGGCAGTTGACCGTCTTGCTTGATGACATCATCCCCGATGCCCTCAAGACAGGCGTCCTGTGTAACGCCGAACTCGTCGGCATCTTAGTTGACGTGATAAAAAAATATAACCTGCCGAACCTCGTAGTTGACCCGGTAGCGGTATCGTCATCGGGGAAGGAGATGCTTGATGTTGAGGCAGTCGCCGTGATAAAAAGAGACCTGCTGCCACTGACAAAGGTTTTTACGCCAAATATTTTCGAGGCCGCGCTCTTTAGCGGCAGACGGGTGGAGACCGAGTCAGACATAATGGAGGTCACGAAATCGCTTCACGCAATGGGATGTGCGGCGGTGGTAATAACCGGCGGACATCTCAGGCACGCGGCAGCAGACACATACTATGACGGCACGAATTTCATAAAAATTGAAACCCCCCTGTATGACGGCAGTTACCACGGCACGGGCTGCGTGTTTTCGGCGGCCATAACGGCCAATCTCGCCCTTGGGCACAACTGCCCCGACGCCGTAAAGATGGCAAAACTAACCGTAGAGGCCGCCATCAAAGGCGCCTATCACATCAGCAAAGGGATGGGAATCCTGCGTGTATAAGGCTAATAAAACAGTCTTCGAGTGCCAGTCCTGCGGGGCAACCTCGCCAAAGTGGCTTGGAAAGTGTCCGGATTGCGGGGCATGGAACAGTTTTGTTGAGGAAAAACAGGACAGGGTAAAGGCGATAAAAAAAGATGGCGGGGCAGTTCCCCAGTCACTCGCCGATATAACCCTCGACAGCGAAGACCGCCTGAGCACCGGCATTGAGGAACTCAACAGGGTGCTAGGCGGGGGGATAGTCTCCGGGTCGCTTATTCTGATTGGCGGAGACCCCGGCATTGGCAAGTCCACACTCGTCCTTCAGATGCTGTGGAGCCTGTACGTTGAAAATCCCGCTATAAGAACCCCCGCCCTTTATGTCTCCGGCGAGGAATCCCCAAAGCAAATAAAACTCCGGGCAAATAGGCTTAATATATCAGGCGAGGCAGTAAACGTCTTGTCTGAGACGTGTATGGAAAATATCTTTGAGCATATTAAACGCATGAAACCCTCTGTCATAGTCATTGATTCGATTCAGACGGTGTTCACACAGGAAATCCCATCGGCGCCCGGGTCTGTCGGGCAGGTAAGGGAATGCGCCCTGAAGCTGATGATGTTCGCTAAAGACTCCGGGACCCCTATATTCCTTGTCGGGCATGTGACAAAAGAAGGCGCTATCGCCGGCCCACGGGTGCTTGAGCATATTGTTGATACGGTGCTGTATTTTGAGGGTGACAGGGGGCACGCGTACAGGATTTTACGGGCGGTAAAAAACCGCTTCGGCTCAACAAACGAAATCGGGGTCTTTGAGATGAGAGACGGCGGTCTGGCAGAGATAACAAACCCCTCTGAGCTGTTCCTGTCCGAAAGGCCGCAGAGTGTCTCAGGCACAACAGTGGTAGCTACCGTTGAGGGGACACGCCCGATAATGGTGGAACTTCAGGCCCTTGTCTCCCAGTCAACGTTTGGCGTCCCGCGGCGCGCCACTATTGGCGTGGATGTCAACCGCGTCAACCTGCTGATAGCGGTGCTTGAGAAAACAGGGGGATTACACCTTGGCGGGATGGACACGTTTCTCAATGTAGTAGGGGGGTTGAGGATAGCCGAACCGGCATTTGATCTTGGGATAGTAACAACAATAGCGTCGTCGTTCAGGGAGCTGCCAATACGGCAGCATGTGTTTGTGTTTGGAGAGGTAGGACTTTCGGGCGAAGTCAGAGGGGTGTCTCACGCCGAGGCAAGAATCAGAGAGGGGGCAAAGATAGGCTTTAAGGAGGCAATCCTGCCTGAGTCCAATCTCAGCAGACTTAACGCAAATATTAAACCAGAAATAAAACTAATAGGAGTAAAGGACATTGATGAGGCCATTAAAGCAGCTCTTGATATTTAGCATATGTATCTTTGTGATTTCCTGTACGACTCAGGTCTCACACAGGGAAACCCCTGAAGAGGCGATACTGACATTACCTATGCTCATGGACAGGTTAGGCCACATTGAGCAGATCAAGGGGTCGGCCTCAGTGGACATAAAAATGGACGGGGGGAGCCTCTCAGGTGACGCCTCAATCAGGGTAACGGCCGATGGTTTTGATGTTAAAATATATGCGATGGGCTTTCCGGTGGGCGAACTCACACAAAGCGGCGGGGTCTTCCAAAGCACCCCTGAGTTAAAGGGAGAGGATGAGGTCGCAATAGTAAAATGTATAAAAGAGGGGATTTTCTGGTGGAACTCAAAAGATATCAACATCACTGACACTGGCGGCTTTTTCTATCTGAAGAGGCCCGGGCAAATCATAGTCATTGATAAGACTACCCTGAAACCCGTAGAACAGGCGATAGCGCTCCCCAGAGGCGAGAGTTTGCACATCGCATACAAGGAGGCCATGAGAATCGAAGGGATATGGTTTCCCATGAAACTTGAGGCGTCATCAGAGAGGTACAACATAACCATAGAGTTCGACAAGGTAGAGTTAACAACCGACACAAATAAGGATTTGAAGAGGCGCACTGTTATAAGAACACAACCTGCTAAGGAAAGCATGTGGGGACCGAACCCCAGGTGAGAATAGTCGCCGAACAACAGACACTCGCCATACTTAACCAAGTTCGAAAGAGGTGACCCCGAAGAGCTTTTCAATTTCTATTTTCGGTTCCGTTTTCGTATACATGCGGGCTGTTTCAAAAACCCTGGCCATACCGTATTTCCCGGCTAAACCGACCGCCTCGGTATTGACCTCTGGCGTATCAAGATATACGTATTTGTGATTCGGCACATGTGATATAAGCGAACAAAAAAGATCTTGGGCAAATTCGGGATTGTCGGCAAAAAGAGGTCCTATTTTAAATCCCTTCTGGCAAGGCCTGATTACTCCAAAACCGGCGAGCCTTTCATTATCTAAGGCGGCAAGACAAATGTGAGCGGGCACATTGATCCAAAGATTAAGGAAGCGTGGGCGGGAAGCAGGGAACAATCTATCGTCATAAGCAACTACAGTTTCAAACGGTACACTCAACAATGAAACAATGTGTGACGGTATTTTGAAGTTCCTTGCAATACCCTCAAACCTGATATTTCTGTAGGCAAGTTTAAAGCCGGATTTTTTGTAATTCTCCTGTTGAGCCAATACGCCGTCAAGCCCTATGTTTCTTTCTCCCATATAGCCAATAGCATGGCGCCAAAGCTTAATCCCATAGCCGCGTCCTCTAAACTCAGGCCGTACTATATAAAATCCGATAAAGCCAAATCCCTTGCCGTAGCTAACAGCCGAAATACAACCAACAGGTTTATTTTCAATAGAGCCAAGAAAAAAGCCGTTATTGTCAGCCCCATAAAATGGAGAGATATCATAAAGACCGGGGTTCCATCCCTCGGCGGAAGCCCATGTAATTGCTATGCCAATTTCTTCCTTAGACATATTTCTGATAATCAAATCAGGCACATGATATTTAACTTGATATCCTGTACTTTAGTAAAGCAAAACTATTACGAGTGCCAAAATAAAATTCCAGCTCACGCCGTCACACGATTGCACAAATAAGGAATATTATGACATAATAGCCTCAGCGCAAGACCAGGCTCAGGTGAGTGGGCAGGCCTTGTAAACTATATCATAACAGGGGATGTTAGAAAATGGCAGCGTTAACGTTATTGGGTCAGCAGTTAGTGAAGGCGGGGCTTGTTACTGAGAAACATGTGGAGGAAGGCCTTGTAGTTCAGAAGTCGGACAATGTAAGGCTCGGGACGGCCTTAGTGAAATTAGGGTACATTAAAGAACCGGTACTCATGGAGTTTTTGAGCAAACAGTACAACACACCCCTCATAGACCTCTCCAAGTATCAGGTGGATACGACACTTTTGAAAATCTACCCCTATGAAAAGGCAAAAAAGAATATGTTGATTCCGGTCTCAAAAGAAGGGTCGTCTCTAAAGGTTGCCATCGCAGACCCGTCCAACAGACCCGCTATTGAAGAGATTCAGTTTATAACCAAAATGAAAATATCCATGTATGTCACCACAGAGGCCTCGATTTTAAAGGCAATTGACGAGTATTATCCAAAGGCGGACAAACAAAAAGTGGCGCTTGACGGCGTGTCGCCATCCTCTAAGGTCACACTCGGCATGGAGGAAATAAATAAACTCATCGGCAGGGCCTCTAAGAATATGACGATTGTCGAGGACAAAGAAGAGAGAGTGTCCTTAAAAGACGCCGAGGCAGCCCCAATAATAACGCTGGTCAACGGCATACTGATTAACGCGGTGAGCGACAAGGCAAGCGATATTCATATCGAACCGACAGAGAAGGAAGTCATACTGCGTTACAGAATGGATGGTGTGCTGAAACTGATTATGCCGCTGCCGGGTTCTATCAGAAACGCCCTTATATCAAGGATAAAGATAATGGCGCGGCTTGACATAGCCGAACGGCGCATCCCTCAGGACGGCAGGATAAAACTCAAATACGACAACGGCGGCGAGATAGATTTTCGTGTCTCTACGCTGCCAACCATCTTTGGCGAAAAAATAGTTATGAGGCTTCTTGACAAGACCAATCTTCAGCTTGATTTGACGAAACTGGGCTTTGGCCAGAAACAACTCGAAGACTTTCAGGAGGCCTTGAGCAAGCCCTACGGGATGCTGCTTGTTACCGGCCCCACAGGAAGTGGTAAGACGACCACGCTCTACAGCGGCCTGCAATCCGTAAACAAACCCGACGTTAACATCATGACAGCAGAGGACCCGGTAGAGTATAACCTCACCGGTATAAACCAGGTGCAGATAAAGCAGGAGGTCGGCCTCACATTTGCGGCCGCGCTAAGGGCGTTTCTGCGGCAGGACCCTGACGTAATCATGGTTGGAGAGATAAGAGACCATGAGACGGCTGAAATAGCGGTCAAGGCCGCCCTGACCGGCCATATGGTATTGAGTACCCTGCACACCAACGATGCGCCAAGCACGATAACAAGGCTTATGAACATGGGGATAGAACCCTTTTTGGTATCGTCGTCGGTAATCATGGTGATGGCACAAAGGCTTGCGAGAAAGATATGTGAAAAATGTAAGGGCGAAATCAAGGTATCGGACAAGATACTAACACAGGTCGGAGTCTCCCCTGAGGATTTACCAAATTTTAAGACATTGTCCGGGGCAGGTTGTGACGCGTGCAATCAGACAGGCTATAAAGGCAGAATTGCCTTGTATGAAGTAATGCCTGTAAAAAACGAATTGAGAGAGCTTATTCTCGGCGGTGCCACCGTAGATGAGCTGAAACGAGAGGCAATTAAGCTGGGGATGCTGACACTCAGACAAAGCGGATTAGTAAAGGTGAACGAAGGTGTGACAACAGTGGACGAGGTGCTGCGATGCACGTTCGGCGATTAAATAATTAAGGGCGGGGAGAATGATATATGTCAACAATGGTCAAAATATTAGAGATACTGAGCGACGAGGACATTCAGTGGCTGCTGTCAATGGGCATGGAAGAGCACCTGGAACCGGAGACATTGCTGATAAAAGAGGGGGAGTTTACTGAGGCCGTCTATATAGTGCTTGAAGGGCTTTTAGGGGTGTATCTATCAACAAGCGGCTATAAGCAGGTAGCAACAATAGGCGCCGGTGAGATTATAGGCGAGATGTCCTATCTGGAGAATGTTCCCACGTCAGCCACAGTCATAGCGATTGAGCCATCAATAGTGCTTTCTATTGCAAAGGAGGCCATAGATGACAGGATTAACACAGACCCGACATTCGGAATCCGCCTCTACAAAGGTATAGGTACTGCCGTGTCGCAGCGCCTTCGAAAGGCAATGTCCCGCATAGAGTATATGATAGCGAAACTCGAAGATGTCATAAAATTCCCCGAAGAATCCCCATAACGGTGCCTTGAAATGACTATCCACACAATAGGCCATTCGGACATTCCAACGAATGACTTCGTCAGGCTCCTGAAAACGGCTGCAATAGAAACACTTGTTGACGTAAGAAGCAGCCCATACAGCCGCTACGCCCCACAGTTTAACAGAGAAAACCTGATACGCTCACTCCCCCCTCTACGCTACCTCTACATGGGCAGCCAATTAGGTGGATATCCAAAAGACGCGCCCATATACAGAGGAAAACACCCCGATTACGACCTGCTCAGGAAACAGGATTTCTACATCGAGGGTCTTAACAGGCTCCTTGAAATCGCCCAAGTCTGCAAAGTTGCCATCATGTGCTCAGAGGAAGACCCATTCACATGCCATCGAAGAGCCTTAATAGGCTTTGACCTGCGTGAACGGGGAGTTAAGGTTATCCACATACGGCATGACCGCTCAATGTGCGAAGACGACTATAAAGATATGTCAAAAATCCAGTTGTCGCTGTTTTAACACCATGAAAATATATACGATAGGGTTCTCAAAGAAAACGGCAAGTCAATTTTTCTCAATCCTTCGTGCCAATTCCATCAAACAAGTAGTTGACCTAAGAGAAAACAATACGTCTCAACTTGCGGGATTTACAAAAAGAGAAGACCTGAAATTTTTCCTGAGAGAACTCCTTGACGCATCATACGTTCATATCCCCGAACTCGCACCGGATAAAATCACACGAAACAACTATAAGGCAACAAAAAACTGGGAGCAATACACACAATCCTACATGCAACTAATCAAAGACCGCCACATAATAAATCATCTGCAACAGAACAACCCCCTAATCGAACCATTTGTCCTTCTGTGTTCAGAGCCAAAGGCGGACAAATGCCACAGGCGGCTCGCCGCCGAACTTCTGATTGAGGAACTATTCAGGGATGGAGAAATCATACACCTCTAAAATCACCCGTGTCCACGTATTAATTACCGACCTCACATACATGAGAAACGGCGTCTGTATTGCGGGAGTTAATCTCGACACACTTGAGAACATTCGCCCGGTACGGTTCTCCGGCAATATCCAAATGGACTTCATAAAGGCCAACAACATCTACCCATGCGCTATTTGCACATTCACAGGAATGCCCAAGCTCCACACCACCCCGCCACATACAGAGGATTTCTCCGTCAGAGACAGTGTCTCATTCAGACGATTCGTCTCACAAAACGAGTGGCAGGAGCTACTTCAACACAGCAGCTCAAACTCACTCCCTGACAGGTTAAACAACTCAATCCAGGAAGACAAGTGGATAGCCCCAGGAACTGAAATCCCATCCCTTTCACTCATTAAATTAGAAACTAAACCAATAATCAGTTCAATCACCATTAACAAAGACTACCACCCAGATATAAGGGCATCCTTCACCTCCGGCAACAGCCAGTTCTGCCTAAAAGTAAATGACCTCCAACTTGTTGATTTCCTCATCAGCCGCCACCAAATGCAACAACCACCCACATACGCAGATGACGCCTATGCCGACGACGCAATCGCCGCCGAACAGTTCCTTCAGGAAATAAACAATGACCTCTTCCAAAAAGACACATACACGTACGTAAGAATAGGCCTGACACGCCCTTATCAGGAAAAGTGCTGGCTTCAGATAAACGGTTTATATACAACACACTCAGATACAATGATTAGAAAATTCTCTAAAGATTAAAAGATTAAAGGATTAACAGATTAAAGGATTAACAGATTAAAGGATTAACAGATTAACAGATTAAAGGATTAACAGATTAAAGGATTAACAGATTAAAGGATTAACAGATTAACGACGAAGGGGGGGTAACCCCCCCTTCACCCCGTAATCTCGCCAACGCTTTATCAATTGATTTTGGGCTGCCGCTCGTTGGCGGCTTCCAGAACTCCGGCTAACGGCTATTATGCTCACTCACGGCATTGACAATAATACATGTAAAGGCGCATACTGTGTGGAAGTGTAGGCATGTGCAGTGGGCTTACGCCCACTACACAGTTGACTTTAGCATCCGCGTTGCGGATGCTAAAACGGTTTGGTGAATGCTAAAGAAATTTGAACGGGGGGGTTATGTTTAAGAATATTCGGATTAGTGTCAGGCTGTTTTCGTTGGTTGGGTTTATGGCGGTAATAATTATCGCGATGGGGGTGGTTGGCCTTAACTCATTAGCGAGCCTTAACAAAAACTTCAACTCACTGTATGCCGACAGGATGGTACCAGTTGGCGACCTTTCGGTGATTAACGATAAGATGCGCGAGAACGTCCAGCAGTTGCTTCTTGCGGCGTTCCATGACCCTACGCTGGAGGTCAGCAAGGTACATAACGCCGACCACCCGATAACCAAACACACCGGCAAAATCGAGACCAATATTGAAGAGATAAGCAAGTTGTGGACAAGCTACATGGCGTCATCTCTGTCTCCAGAGGAAAAAACACTCGCTGATAAATTTGCCGAAGACAGGGGGAAATTTGTAAACGAAGGCCTAAAACAGGGCATCGTTTTCCTCAAAGAAGGGAAATTCAACGACGCGAATTTATTTACGGTGAAGAAGATCCTGCCATTATACAGCCAGGCAAAAAGTAGTTTCGATGAACTGATAAAACACCAATACAAGGCCGCGGTTGACCTTGACGAGACAAATTCTAAGACCTCCAGCCGGAGCAAAAAACTGACGATATTCACTATTATATTCAGCCTGATAGTTTCAGTTCTCGCCGCATGGTGGATAATAAGCAGCGTGACAAGTTCTATCAAAGAAGGTGTAAGAGTAGCCGGCAGCCTTGCCGACGGTGACCTTAACGTTGACATCAATGTTACCAGCAACGACGAGACAGGACAGCTCCTAAGTGCGATGAAAACCATGGTTGACAAACTGAAGGAAGTAATCGGAAACGTGAGGACGACCTCTGGCAGCGTGGCACTAAGCAGTAACGAGCTTAGCGCAAACGCACAGAGGATATCAGAAGGGGCTACAGAGCAGGCGGCGTCCGTTGAGGAGACATCGTCTTCGATGGAGCAGATGAGTTCCAACATACAGCAAAACACAGACAACGCAGTGCAGACTGAAAGGCTGGCGTCAAAATCGTCCAAGGACGCCACTGTAAGCGGCAAATCTGTAACAGACGCGGTGGCGGCAATGAAAGAAATAGCAACCAAAATATCTATAATAGAGGAAATTGCCAGACAGACAAACCTCCTTGCGTTAAACGCGGCCATTGAGGCAGCGCGCGCGGGGGAACACGGCAAGGGATTTGCGGTTGTGGCCTCGGAGGTAAGGAAACTTGCCGAGCGTTCGCAAAAAGCCGCCGGTGAGATAACCCAACTGTCGGCAACAAGTGTAGTCGTGGCCGAACAAGCAGGGGATATGCTGACAAAACTTGTACCCGATATTCGCAAGACCTCTGAACTGGTTCAGGAAATTGCCGCCGCGAGCAACGAACAAAACTCCGGGGCGCAGCAGATTAACAGGGCGCTGCAGCAGCTTGACCATGTGATACAGCAAAACGCCTCATCCGCAGAGGAGCTGGCCTCTACATCCGAAGAGTTAAACTCGTTGGCAGATGAGCTGCAAAGCGCAATAAGTTTCTTTAGAATAGGCGAGGCAACGGCAAGCCAGAGGCGCACACCGGCAAGAAAACCTAAATTAATTCAGCAAGTTACTCACCAACCCACTCACACCAAGCCAGCAGCAAAGCAAGCGCTGAAACCCCACACGCCCCACCCTGTCCGAAAGGGCATGGCCGAGTCGTTCGACTTTTCCAACGCGAGAAGCAAACACCTCCTGTGGAAAAGCCGACTTAGGGATTTTCTCGACGGCAAGGAGAGCCTAACCGAATCACAGGCAGTGTCACACAAAGATTGCGACCTCGGCAAATGGTTATATTCCAAGGGAATAGATAAATTCGGCCACCTGCCGGAGATGCAGAAGTTAGAGACAATCCATGAGGAACTCCACACGGTGGTCAAACAAATCGTCACACTGAAACACGCTGGAGATTCATCAGGCGCAGAGAATCAATACTTACAAATAGGCCCAATGAGCAAAGAAATAATCGACCTCCTGACAGCAATAGAAAAGAAAATAGCATAGCTAATATGGCAACAATAAGCCTATAGCGAAGCGAAATATGGGTCGAGGGGGATTATCCCCCTCGCGGGAGTTTGAGGGCAGCGCCCTCAATGTTTAAAAACTCTCTGTCCTGTAAAAACCATCGTTACTTTTGGGTCGGCCTCGTTGCAAGCCGTTATGGATTCGAAGTCCCTGTCGGAGCCGCCGGCGTGAACGATTGCGGTTACGCCCTCTTCGATACCCACGTCAACCCCATCTCTAAATGGAAAGAACGCGTCTGTTACAGATTTGCCGCTTACAGTGGCGTCCTTGGACGATTTTGACGCCAGCCTTTCAGTCTGCACTGCGTTGTCTGTGTTTTGCTGTATGTTGGAACTCATCTGCTCCATCGAAGAC
>JADFXF010000006.1:0-427 GCA_015233685.1 Nitrospirota bacterium
CCGGTGCAGCTCTCAGGAGGGATGAAAAAAAGGGCTGGCATAGCCCGTGCGATGGCAATGGACCCCGTAGTCCTATATTTTGATGAGCCTTCGGCCGGCCTTGACCCCGTAACGGCCGCCGGCCTTGATGAGCTTATTCTGAGGCTTCATCGGGTGTTTAAGATGACCGTCGTGGTGGTGACACATGAGCTGCCGAGTATCTTCGCCATAGCCAACTATGTGGTAATGCTCGACAAGGGTGAGGTGGTCTTTGTAGGGGAACTGGAAGATTTTAAGAAGTCAGAGGATCCCAAAGTCAGGACATTTCTGGAAAGAAGGCCCGAAGAGCAGTCCTACTCGCCGGACAATTACTTTAAGATAATAACCGGGGCATAAGGCACGGTAAATTTGTTCTTCATCATAAGTAAGCAGTAATTGCTTAGTTTGT
>JADFXF010000006.1:538-46310 GCA_015233685.1 Nitrospirota bacterium
TTCCGGACAAGCCGGAATGACAGCAAAGGCACCGGAATGACAAAATGAGGCTGGAATGACAGACTAAGAAAGGGACAGTCAGAAATCATTGCAACTTCCAATGAAAACTTGTTTTATCCGTCAGAACAAATTTACCGTGAAAAAAATATATTGACAAACGATAATCCAACACAGTAGCATAGACAGGTTGTCACATGCGATAACAATTGAGGACAACTTATGACAAATAGAGACAATTGAGGACATTATGAACCTGACGGTAAAAGATGTGGCCGCGCTTTTAAATGTTTCCGATAAGACTATCTACCGGATGATACAAAATGACACAATCCCCTGTTTCAGAGTAGGTGGCCAGTGGCGGTTTGACAGGAATGAGATCACCTCATGGCTTGAGGATAACAGGTCATTTTCTAAGAAAGCCGGTATTGATCAGCCCTCTTCTGAGGACGAGGAGATAATCTCCATCGCGGAGTTCATACAGCGGGGGGGGGTTTACTACAATATTCCAATCGGGCAAAAACAAGCTGTTATATTAAATTGTCTTAACCATATCCGCACAAGGATACCTGACATTGCCCCGCGTAAGCTCCTGGCCCCTATCATGGAGAGAGAGGGTTTGTGCTCAACCGCCGTTGGACATGGCATTGCTGTCCCTCATCCGGGGACATTCGCCTCGTTTACCTATGATTCCTATATTGCGCTGTGCCATCTGGAGCAACCGATGCCCTTTGATGCCCTTGATAAAGAAGATGTGAGTACACTTTTTTTTATCTTTCCAAAGAGTGAACGGCGTTTTTTAAGGATTCAGTCAGTCCTGTTGAGACTTTTGAAAGACGATGAGGTGTTATCTATCGTAAAGCAGGCATTGCCCAGGGATGTAATCACCCATATCCTATTTAAAAAAGAGGCCGAGATATTCGGCAGGTTATCTCTGTGACGGCAGAATTATCCTGATGATTTCCCCCATTGAATTATCAATAATCCCGGTCGTCGCGTTTATCATACCTGTGGTGTTTGTTGTGGTAATCGGCAATGACCGGCAGCGGTTGATACGTATGTCTTTTTCAGTGTCGGCGCTGGCCTCCTTCATCAGTGTCGTAGCGGGGGCCATGGCGGTTGCCGGCCACAGCGTAGAGCAGGTAGTGCTTCCGCTGGGGTTGCCCACACTTCCTTTTCATTTAAGGCTTGACCAGCTTTCCGGGTTTTTTATCTTTGTTGTTGGATTGCTTTCATTTTTCGTGTCTGTATATTCGGTGGGTTATGTCAGCGGCCTTGGCGCGGGCAAGCCTGTGAAGAGGCTCATAGTATTTTATAACATCTTTATTGCCGCGATGCTTATGGTGTGCCTTGCCGATGACGCGCTGTGTTTTCTGGTTGCGTGGGAGGTGATGGCGGCGTCGTCATACTTTTTGGTCATGTTTGAAGACGGGCGCAGTGAAAACAGGAGGGCCGCGTATCTATACATGGTAATGGCTCATATCGGGGCAGTCCTGATACTCCTGTCCTTTGGTGTGATGGCCGGAGTTACGACGGGTTTTGAGGATTTCAGTTGTTATACCTTTGATGCTATGAGGGCGGCGAAGTTTCCCCTTAAGTGGGCAACTGTGGCCTTTTTGCTTTCTTTTTTCGGCTTTGCGGCCAAGGCCGGCGTTATACCTTTCCATGTGTGGCTTCCTGAGGCGCATCCGGTTGCCCCGTCAAATGTCTCGGCCCTGATGTCCGGGGTAATGCTTAAAACCGCTATATACGGGATAGTGCGCATAACCTTTGACATCATAAAGGTGTTCCCGTGGTGGTGGGGTACTATGGTGCTTGTGCTGGGGTTGGTCTCCGCCGTTATGGGCGTACTTTACGCGCTGATGCAGCATGATTTAAAAAAACTCCTTGCGTACCATTCGGTTGAAAATATAGGAATAATTCTTATAGGGATAGGGCTGTCTATGATATTTACCTCATTTCACCTGCCTGTGATGGCGGCCCTTGCCCTCATAGCCGGCCTGTACCATACGATGAATCACGCCATGTTTAAGGGGCTGCTGTTTATGGGGGCGGGGGCGGTTCTTCACGCCACGCACGAGAGAAATATGGATGAAATGGGGGGGCTTATTCACCTCATGCCGTGGACGTCCGCGTTTTTCCTCGTTGGCTGCATATCTATTTCGGCCCTGCCGCCTTTTAATGGTTTTGTATCTGAGTGGCTGACTTTTCAGGCGTTTCTGCTGTCGCCGTCTCTGCCCATCCCGATGATGAAACTCCTTATCCCACTGGGGGCAGCCCTGCTTGCCCTAACCGGCGCCCTGGCGGCCGCCTGTTTTGTAAAGGTCTTTGGGGTCATATTTTTGGGGAACTGGCGCGGCCATAGCCAACATGTCGTAACTGAGGCCGGATGGTCTATGCGCGCGGGGATGAGCCTTGCGTCACTGGCCTGTCTATGTCTGGGGGTTCTGCCGGCCATTGTTATAAACTGGATGGATGCTATTTCTGAAAGTCTGTTAAATGCAAGGCTCGTTACCACGTCGGGGGTGTACGGTTGGATGTGGCTTACACCTGTTGACCCTGAACGCGCCTCCTACTCAGGGCCGCTTGTCCTTATCGGCATTGTCGCGGTATGTGCGGTAACCTATGTATTGCTCCATGTCAAGCCAGGCAATATAAGCAGGGTACCGGTATGGGATTGTGGATTTAAGAAACTTACCCCCAAAATGCAATATAACGCGGTATCTTTTTCAATGCCTTTTCGCAGGATATTTGGTTTTCTGTTTGATATAAAAGAACAGATACGCCTTACCCCGCAACGCCAACACCCGGCATTCCCCGAGAACTCGCAGTACTATCTTCGCGTGAGAGACCGATTTTGGGGTTGGCTTTACAGGCCTGTTATTGATAGGGTCGTCTTGCTATCCAGAAAGGCCGGTATGCTTCAGCACGGGCGGATACATGTGTATCTTATATATTCATTTGTGACAATAATCGTCCTGCTGGCCCTGTTATGAAGGCGTTGAATTTAATCTTCATAGAGATTTTACAGGCCATAGTTGTCATTGCGCTGGCCCCTGCCTTTGCGGGATGGGTGGATATGCTTAAGTGTTGGACGCAGGGGAGGACATCTGCCGGGGTTATGCAGCCATACAGAAATATCGCAAAGTTGTTCGTCAAGGATGTGGTCATCGCAGACAATGCCTCGTGGATATTTCGCTTTACGCCGTATTTGGTGTTTGGCAGCGCCGTTGTCGTTGGCAGCGTGGTGCCGATAATTTCTATGAACCTGTTTTTGGCCCCCAGTGCCGATATTATTGTGGTAATAGCGATTTTTGCAACCGCCAGATTTTTCATGGCATTGGCGGGGATGGACATAGGGACAGCGTTTGGGGGGATGGGTGCCTCGCGTGAGATGATGGTGGCCTCTCTGACAGAACCTGCCATACTGATGGCTATTTTTACCGTTTCTCTGGCCGGGCGCTCAACATCTCTGCTTCACATAGCTCGCGCGTTTGCAAGTGGTGCCCTTGTATTGAGGCCGTCCATTGTGTTTGCCGGCATAGCCTTTGTCCTTGTGGTGATTGCCGAGACCGGCAGGATTCCGGTTGATAACCCCTCCACACACCTTGAGTTGACTATGATACACGAGGCCATGATTCTGGAGTATTCGGGCAGGCACCTTGCGCTTATTGAGTGGGGGGCTATGATAAGATTTTTTCTCTTCGTTACACTTGGGATTGCGTGTTTCCTGCCGTGGGGAATTGCGGTCACAGATAATGCGGGAGATATTGCGACATCTATATTTCTTATGGTTATAAAGCTCGGTGTTGCGGGGACTGTTTTGGTTGTCATAGAGACGGGGCTTGCGAAGATGAGATTATTCCGATTAACTGAGTTCCTTGGGGCGGCGTTTTTAATGGCAACCCTTGGGGTGATTGCCTTTTTTATCCTGGAGTGATATGAACTTACAAGTGCTGGCACAGGTGAATAGTTTTCTGGCGGCGTTGGTATTGCTGACGGCCTTTGCGATGCTGTCGCAGAGGAAGATAAATAGTTTGGTTACGTTATTCGCGTGGCAGGGGCTGTTTCTCTCAATAAACACGGCGGTTGTCGGCTTTGTGGCCTCCAAACACCACCTTTATATATCGTCGCTTTTAACGTTGTCAATAAAGGTAATCCTGCTGCCGTATATATTGCATGTCCTTGTGGTGCGTCTTAAGATCAGAAAAGAGGTGGAGACAATCGTCAATATACCAACAACGATGTTGATAGGGATTGCGCTTGTCATTTTTTCCTATCATCTTACCGCCCCTGTCAGGGAGATGTCCACTCTCATAACGCGTTCCACGCTTGCGGTTGCCCTTGCAACGGTTATGATAGGTCTGCTTATGATGATTACGAGGAAACATGCCGTTACCCAGATAATTGGATTTCTCGCAATGGAAAATGGACTTTTTTTTGCCGCTACCAGTGCGACATACGGTATGCCTCTGGTTGTGGAACTCGGAGTTGCCCTTGATGTCCTGATTGCCGCCTTTATATTCGGGATATTTTTCTTTCATATCAGCACCACATTTGACAGCCTGAGTGTGGAGCAGATGGAAAGCCTGAGGGAGGATAACTGATGCTAAGTTGCGTTCATAAAAGTAACTATTTTTTTTCGAGTCTGTCATTCCAGCCTACGAGCTGGAATCCAGTCCTTACACCGTTTCCTGAAAGGCTGGATTCCTGCTTTCGCAGGAATGACAAAATTACTCATATGGTTGCAACTTGGTATGACACTGTGGGAAACGTGGCATGATACTACTGGTTCTTATCATAACGCCATTTGTGGCAGCCCTGATTTTGGCCTTTATTGGTGACAGGAGGTTTGCCCCCACTATAAATATTTTTTGCTCGTTTCTGACTTTGATGGCCGCGGTGGCCCTTGCCATTGAGGTTTACAAACATGGGCCGATTATAGCCGGAGGGAAATTCTTCTTTGTTGACGCCTTCAGCGTATATCTGTCTGTGTTAACCGCCTTTGTCTCAATGACCACGGCCGTCTTTAGCCGCGGGTATATGCAAAGAGAGAGGGAACACGGGCGGGTCGGGCATGTGCGAATGCGGTTTTATCACGCAATGTTTCAGATGTTTATGTTTGCCATGCTCTTGTGTCTTCTGACCAACAACATAGGGGTGTTGTGGATTTCAATGGAACTCGCTACCTTATCCACAGTGCTTCTTGTCTCGCTCTACCGTACGCCTAATGCCATTGAGGCCGCGTGGAAGTATTTTATACTCTGCGGCGTTGGTATTGCCCAGGCCCTTTTTGGTACCGTGCTTCTGTATTTTGCCGCCGAGAAGGTCATAGGAGAGGGGGGGGAGGCACTTCTTTGGACAAACCTTATCGGTGTAAGCGGCAGCCTTGAGCCGACTGTTCTTTCGCTTGCCTTCGTCTTTCTTGTCGTGGGATATGGCACAAAGGTTGGCCTTGTCCCTTTGCACAATTGGCTCCCTGACGCACATAGCGAAGGCCCCACGCCAATATCGGCGGTGCTGTCAGGGCTTTTGCTGAATATCGCCCTGTATGCCCTTGTCAGGTGTAAGGTGCTTGTGGATGGCTCAACGCACACACATTATGCCGGAAACATTATGATGGGTTTTGGGATTGTCTCCATCGTGGTCGCCTCATTTTCCATTCTCAGACAAAAAGATATAAAACGTATGTTTTCATATTCGTCTATTGAGCATATGGGAATCGCGACGTTTGCCTTTGGCCTTGGAGGCTCTATCGCCACTTTTGGCGCACTGTTGCATATGCTGATGCACAGCCTTACGAAGT
Organism: Nitrospirota bacterium; assembly: GCA_015233685.1. Classification (GTDB taxonomy): domain Bacteria; phylum Nitrospirota; class Thermodesulfovibrionia; order Thermodesulfovibrionales; family Magnetobacteriaceae; genus Magnetominusculus; species Magnetominusculus dajiuhuensis. The sequence goes on from JADFXF010000006.1 coordinate 6,342, forward strand.
CCTCTATATTTTTTACGGTAGGGCACGCCTGCCAGATGCACCGCACGCAGGAAATCGCAAGGATAAAGGGATTGTTTCAGGGGGATCCCTTCGTTGGCTGGTCACTGATGTTGGGCGCTATGGCAATTGCCGGTATGCCGCCCTTTGGGATTTTCACCAGTGAATTTCTGATATTGACCGCTACCATAAAAGACGTCCCGCTGTTGGCGCCTTTTATACTTATCGGACTGGCTGTGGCGTTTGCCGGACTTCTCAGAAAGGTGCAATATATGGTGTCAGGGGATATGCCCTCGTACTTTGAACCGATCAAAACAGCCCGCGCGCCGGTTATCTTTCACATGGCCATGGTGCTTGTCCTGGCTTTTTACATACCGGGGTTCCTTAATAAGTGGTTTCAGGCGGCGGTGGAGTTATTGAAATGAAGAGATTAGAAACGGCACTGAGGGCCGTGTTTGGCGATGATATAAAGCCAGATGGGCACAGAGAGCCGGTTACGTTTACGGTGCCGGTGGCGATGTTTGCGGAGGCGGCAAGGACGCTAAAGGAATCATACGCATTCCTTTGTGCGGAGTGGACTACTGACGATACTAACTCAGGCAGGGGTTATGGCATTTACGCCTGTTTCAGGCATAGCAGTGAATACCTGATAGTGAAGTCTGAATTGTCCGCGGATAGCCCGGAGTTTCCAAGCCTTGTCAAACACTTTGTGCCTGCTTATAGATTTGAACGCCAGGTACGTAGCCTTATGGGCGTTACCCCTGTCGGGCATCCTGACGACAGGCCATGGATTAAATTTGAGGACTGGCCACAGGACGCGTGGCCGCTGAGAAAATCATTTGACGCCTCAACGCGTATGGCGCGCCATGATGGTGAGTACGCATGGCTTAGGGCCGGGGGGGAGGGCGTATATGAGATTCCGGTTGGCCCTGTTCACGCTGGTATAATTGAACCCGGGCATTTCAGGTTTCAGGCGGTTGGTGAGACCATAGTAAACCTTGAAGAGCGTCTTGGCTATGTCCACAAGGGGATAGAGAAGAGGTTTGAGGCGATGGCGTGGGAGACGGCCGTTAGATTAGCAGGGCGCGTGTCGGGTGATACCACAGTGGCGCACTCATTGGCCTACTGTATGGCCCTGGAGTCAATGACACACTGCCATGTGCCTGAAAGGGCGCAGTGGCTCAGGGCGCTGTTTCTTGAGCGCGAACGAATTGCCAACCACCTTGGAGATATTGGGGCTATCTGTAACGACGCGGCCTTTGCCTTTATGTTATATCAGTGCTCAAGGCTTAAGGAGGCCATGCTTGCCACTAACCACAGGCTCTTTGGGCACAGGTTTATGATGGACAAAGTTACCCCCGGTGGTGTGACTGTTGATATAGATTTAACGGCAAAAATAGAGATACTGTCCGAGCTGGATTTTCTTGACAGGGATTTCCACAGGTTGGTTCGTATTTATGAAGAGAGCTCCTCGCTGGAGGACAGGGTGCGTGGCACGGGCATACTCACATCGGAATTGGCAAGAGAGCTGTGTACGGTAGGGGTAGTTGCCCGCGCCAGTGGTTTAAATGTGGACTGCAGGGTTCACAACCCTTTTCCTCCGTATGATTCAATTGGGGTGGACTCTCCGGTGCTTGTTGCGGGGGATGTTCACGCGAGGGTGTGGGTGAGGGTAGTCGAAATAAGGGCGTCTATGAGCATCATGCGCAGTATCCTTGCTAAGATACCCGTTGGCCCGATAGCCGTTGAGTGCGGCGGTGTGTCGCCTGATACAACGGGGTTTGCGGCGGTAGAGGGCTGGCGGGGTGAGATAATCTACTGGCTGCAGGCCGGCCAGCGTGGACAGATAAACAGGTGCATGGTCAGAGACCCGTCCAGCGTAAACTGGTTAGCGCTTGAACAGGCCATTAAGGGCAACATCGTCCCTGACTTCCCGATTTGTAACAAGAGCTTTAACCAGTCATATTCGGGGCATGATCTATGATTAGAATCCTGCGCCAAATACTCCGCACCGGCATAGTTACCGGTAAAACCCCTCAGGTTGACGACCCCAATATCAAGACCAAAGGAATCAACTTAGAGGACACCGTAAAGAAGTGTTTCAGGAGGAGTTTGACGGTGAGGGAGGTGGACGCCGGTTCTTGTAATGGATGTGAACTTGAGATTCATGCCATAAATAATCCCGTTTACGACTGTGAGAGATTGGGTATACATTTTACTGCCTCACCGAGGTTTGCCGATGTCTTACTCGTTACCGGGCCGGTATCCACAAATATGGAAATAGCCCTGAGGAGGACATATGACGCCACGCCAGCACCCAAAATAGTGATTGCAGTTGGGGACTGCGCATGTAATGGCGGCATATTCGGAGAGACCTATGCCTCGCTTGGAGGCATTGATAAGGTTATTCCGGTAAACGTCTATATACCGGGCTGCCCCCCGACGCCCGCCGACATACTGAATGGATTTTATAAGATATTTCTCTGATGTAATTTACCTCAGGACCGGAATATGAAATACACCGCCCCTAAGAGACACAACCCCGCCCATAAGTAGTCCAGCTTTAAAGGCTGTCCCATGTAAAATATGGCAAAGGGAACAAACACTGAAAGGGTAATCACCTCCTGGAGCATCTTCAGTTGAGATAAACTCATCTTGTCATAGCCGATTCTGTTGGCAGGCACCTGAAAGATATACTCTACGAGGGCTATTGACCAGCTTACTACTACGGCCACATACCAGGCCTTCCCTCTGAGGCTCTTCAGGTGCCCGTACCACGCAAACGTCATAAAGACATTGGACAATACCAGTAGGCAGACCGTTTTAAGTATTGCGGACAAGTGGGCTATTTAACGACAAAGAATTTAAACAGAGCGACCATGACGGCCGTTTGGCCTATCCAGAAAAGAAACATCCACTTGATTATTTCAGCCTTGCAGTTGGCAATCTCCGCCCGTAGTCTGCCAGTTTCCTCTGAGATGCGCTCGTTGACCTTACTAATCTCAACCCGTAGCTTGCCTGATTCCTCTGAAATGCGCTCGTTGACGTTACCTATCTCAACTGAAATGCGCTCGTTGACTTTACTAATCTCAACCCGTAGTTTGCCTGTTTCCTCAACAAGGCGGCGTTCAAACCGCTCCGCAGCGATAGCAATAGCGTCTTTCCTGGCACCTAAGTCTATATCGTTGATAAGAGTGGCGAAGTCTTCGCTGGCCTCATCCCCAAGGCGCTCTCTTATTGAACGAGGTATCGCTATCACACTCATGTCTTTACAGTACCAGAAAAATAATTATATGTCAACATGCGGTGCAGGGCAAACACGGTAATTTTGTTCTAACGAATAAAACAAGTTCTCATGGGAAGTTGCAATGATTTCCAGACTGTTCTTTTCTTTGTCTGTCATTCCGGCTTGTCCGGAATCTGTCCTTATACCTCAGAATAGGCAAAATCATCATGAAACTATCATTTAAGGGACGATTCCGGACAAGCCGGAATGACGGCAAGGGACAATGATAACAACAATCTAATACCGCTTACTTATGATGGAGAACAAATTTACCGTGGCAGGACAAACGCATTCAACAGAAAAGTTTTTTCCATTATCAGGTGAAAAATGCTACAATTAACACATGGCAGATGCAAGGAAGGGGCGGGTGTGAGATTGCCTGCATGGCTATATTGTAAAGGTTATATCAAAGCTGCAATAACTGTTTTGGTTGCGGTGATAGTTGCGTGCGGCTGCCAGAAGCAGTCAGACAAATCATCGCAAAAGACAAATGGGCGGGCATTGAGGCTTGCCACCAGCACGACCACCGTTGAGTCCGGCCTGCTGGACAGGCTTATCCCTGTTTTTGAGAAGAAGTATGGAATTAACGTGGAAATGCTCGTAGGTGGAAGCGGCGAGGCTCTTCAGAAGGCCAGAGATGGTTTTGCCGATGTTGTTTTAGTCCATTCAAGAGAGGAAGAGGATAAATTCGTATCGGAGGGCTATGGCATCAACAGGAAGGACGTCATGTATAATGACTTTATAATACTTGGCCCGCCCGATGACCCTATACATTTAAAAGATGAAAAGGACGCACTGTCGGCCTTTAAGGCGATTTCGGACAAAAAAGCCCTTTTTATCTCACGAGGAAAGAATGCTGGCACACATGTCAGAGAAAAGAGCCTTTGGAAGCTGATTGACATAAAACCATCAGGCCAGTGGTATGTACCGGAGAGTAAAGACCAGCTTTCGATGCTTAAAACGGCCTCAGAGAGAAAGGCATATTGCCTGGCAGACAGAAGCACTTACCTTTTTAATAAGGAAAAGTTGAACCTCCCGATTGTTGTGGAAGGAGACAAGAAACTCTTTAATCCTTATGGCGTTATAGCCGTCAGCCCGGCCAGGATTCCCGGAGCAAATCTTGAAGCGGCCATGAAGTTTATTGATTTTATCACATCCGTAGATGGGCAGGAGATGATCTGCTATTATGGGAAAATGAAATACAACAAGGCCTTATTTGTTCCTCTGTCACTTAATAATTACACGTGTCAATGAAAACCTTACAAAACAGGATACTGGTAAATTTTCTCCCGCTGATTATAGTCCCATCTATAATTATAATGGTTACCAGTCTGGCGGTAATGGAAAGACAGATCAATGAAAGTTTTGAATTAATACTCACAAACGGTATCAAGGGGGTTGAAGAGGAGTTTGAGTTCATAGAACATCGCTTTCTTGGTAGCGTCCGCCAAATAGCCGAGGAGGCGGATATAGTGAATATGACCGAAATTCAGGACGCAAAGTCCCTGTTAGACAGATTGCCAAAAATAAAGACGCTGTTAGGGGCAAGCAGCATCAGGGTCTTCAACCAGAAAGGATTGGTTCTGGCCAGCGGGTACTACGCGCCCCCATCGGGACGTAGTAACGGCATTTATAAAACAATACTAACACAGGTACTTGAGGGAAAAGATGTAGGTGCCATCATGAAATCGGACAAGGGGATTGGGTTTGACGCCTTTGTGCAAATAAGGGCGAAAGGTAAGCCGGTTGGGGTTTTAGAGGTTTCTAAACTCATTGATTATGACCTATTGACGCAAATGAAGACTGAATTTGGGGTTGACACAATTGTCTATAACGGCGGCCTCCCGCAGGCGTCTACCCTTAGCAATCCCCGTATATTTTTGGAACCTCATCTCATAGCATTGATTGGTGAGGCGAACATACAGCAACGGCAAATTGCCAGGGAGCTGGCGCTTGGCGGGTTAATGTACTATATCGCGGTCAAACCTATAAAGTATGAGAAGGAGCTATTAGGTACCATGGTGTTTGCCGCGTCAGGTGAAAAAGCCTACAGGCAGAGGATGATACTAAAGATGGCCGCGCTGCCGTTATTAGCCTTCCTGTTATTAATCTCCTTCTATGTATCACACAGGGTATCGTTAAAAGTCGTTGCGCCTATAAAGACGCTGTGTAAGGTTACTCAGGAAATCTCCGAAGGTTCCAGTTCTGCCTTCGCCGATATCAAATCCAACGATGAGGTTGGCGTTTTGGCCGATTCCTTTAACAAGATGATCAAAGAGTTGAGGCGGCACCAAGACCACCTAAATGAACTTGTCGGGGAGAAAACCAGTGAATTAATAGAAACCAACGCGGAATTGTTAAACGAGATGGTAGAGCGTAAGAGGGCGCAAGCGCAGAAAGAACTAACCATGAACCTCCTGCAAAACATCTCAGACAATGTCCCCGGCGCCATATACCAATTCAGATTGCACCCGGATGGAAGCAGTTGTTTTCCCTACGCCAGCGCGGCCTTTCGTGATATTTACCGAATCGGCCCGGAGGAAGTTCGCGATGATGCCTCAAAGGTTTTCACCGTCCTGCACCCGGACGAATACGACGACTTCTTTGCCTCTATCAGAAAATCAGCCGCCGACCTGACACACTGGCAGTACGAGGCGCTGCTGGTATTTGACGATGGCACGACACGCTGGGCGTTTAACAGCGCGATGCCGCAGAGGGAGGGGGACGGCTCGGTCATCTGGCATGGCTTTGTCATGGATGTAACGCGGCGCAAGCAGTTGGAAGAGGAACTGTTGGAGTTAAACAGGACTCTGGAGCGGCGCGTGGAAGAGGGAATAAGTAAGATTGTATATCAGAAGCAGATGCTCGTTCAGCAGTCGAAAATGGCGGCGATGGGGGAGATGATAGGACTAATAGCGCATCAATGGAGGCAACCTCTTAATGCCATAGGTTTAAACGTGCAGGATTTAAAGGATGCGTATGCCTTCGGAGAGCTTGACGAGAAATTAATAGGACAGGTCGTTGATATAACAATGGACCAGTTAAACTTTATGTCAAAGACGATAGACGATTTCAAGAACTTTTTCAAGCCGTCAAAGAGGAAACTATCCTTCGACGTGAAAAAAAACATAGAGGAAATATTCTCAATGTTTCAACAGGTGTTTGTGAAAGCCAGGGTGGATGTTTCTATAAAATCTGCCCACGACGCATTGCTGTTTACAGAGGGATATCCAAATGAATTTAAGCAGGTAATACTCAACATCCTGAATAACTCAAAGGACGCCATCAGTTCTAAGAGGGGCGATAGCGCCTCACCACCAACACGCGGACAGATAGAAATAACCATCGAAAATAGTGAACAGAGAGATAAAATAATAATCTCAATAAGGGACAACGGCGGCGGCATTCCAGAGGACATAATGGGTAAAATCTTTGACCACTACTTTTCGACAAAGGGACAGGAAGGCACGGGGCTTGGACTTTATATGTCAAAAACAATAGTGGAGACGAACATGGGCGGCACCCTGACAGTCAGAAACATTGGGGGTGGGGCAGAGTTTATGATAAGTTTAGATGTGCAGCCGCACACGCGGGAAGATTCATAGCATCCCCTGTTACAACAGCATCACAGTGTCTTTGATTTTGTGAAACGGCTTTGGTTGATGATTTATGAATTCATTGTATTGTGTAAGGAACTCAAGGCAGGCGTCAATGTCGGGCTGTCCGTTTTTCATAAATGGATTATGCCTATGTGCGGCAACCGCACGCATGTCAAGCCGTAGTGTCTCAGACTTTGACATATCATAAAGGTCAGTGCCGATTTCGTCAGACTGGTTCATTCTTTAAAAAACTCATGGAAATCCATCCCGAAAAGCTCGAAATATTTCCTTATTGATTCGACATTGAGGGAGTTCTTACAGATGCCCACAAGCGCCCTGATATCCGAGGCGTCAATAGGGACGCGTTGCGGGTCGTTTTTCATAGCCTGAAGTTTCAGGCCGATTAGGTCCTCAGGCCCTAAGACGTTGATGTTTAACTGACCGCTGAAGGCGGCCTTTACTGTAGTCCTCTTTAACATGGCAACGGTGGCGTCTCTGAAGGCGTGAAGAAAGTCAACCTCTCCAAATACCCGCAAAGGTGAGACGAACTGAGACACGTTTTCTGTCCTGAACCTGCACTCATAGTCATTGCTTTCCATAATCGCGGCTACCTTTTCCATGTCGTCTCTAAGGACGAGAAAGTCCACATCAACAGTTGACCTGTGTACTCCCCATAGATTAAAGGCCATGCCTCCGATTAGGGCATAGCTTATACCATATCGGGCGAATTCATTTGTCAGTGTCTCTAAGACGATTTTGAAATCCATGTGAGTTTGCCTCAACCGCTTCATTATAACTGACATCTGCTGTTTAAATCTATCCGGTGTGCCCGAATCCTCGCGCGGCCAAAAACTCCTCAGGTGTGGGGCAAAAGCATCTCGTGGGCATCCATTGAGCTTCTTACAAGCGGGGCGGAGGCCACGGCGTCAAACCCCAGAGCCTCCGCCTTTTCCCTGTATATATCAAAGACACCCGGAGGTATGTACTCTACAACCGCAATATTGGTCTTGCGCGGTCTCAGGTACTGCCCTATCGTTACGAAATTACACCCGCACGCCCTTAAGTCTCTCAGGACGTCAATGACCTCATCAAAACGCTCTCCAAGGCCTACCATCAGGCCAGACTTTACTTTTACCTTTGATGAGTAATTCCTTGCCGCTTTCAGCATTCTTAGTGACAGTTCGTAATTGGCCTGCGGCCTCACCTTATAGTACAACGACGGCACGGTCTCAACATTGTGATTAAACACGTCCGGTTTGGCTTCAAGTACGCAATGGAGTGCCTTGAGATTGCCCTTAAAATCAGGAGTCAGTACCTCTATTTGAGCGTTGGGAAGCAGCGCCCTGACTTCCGACACGGTGGCGGCGAAGTGCGCGGCCCCCCCGTCAGGCAGGTCGTCGCGGGTGACGGAGGTGACTACCACATGTGTCAGGTTCAGGGCCTTTGCCGCTTCGGCAACGCGGCGTGGCTCTTCGGCATCAACGGGCGATGGCCTTATGTGTGATACTGAACAGAAACCGCAGCTCCTCGTACAGTCCTTTCCCAAAATCATAAATGTGGCCGTAGGGCGGCTGAAACAGTGGCCGCGGTTGGGGCATCTGGCCTCTTCGCAGACCGTTGACAGGCGGTTTTGGCGAAGGAGGCGTTTTGTCCCCCGCAGGCCTTTAAATGTGTTAGTCCTAAGCCAGTCCGGAAGTCTTTCCATATGATATTTTTAAAAAAAACCTTCGCGTTTCGCCGCTTCCCATAGGGCGTCCATCTCGGCTGCTGTCATGGCAGCAAGGGGTTTATTATTAAGATTTTTCGCGCTTTGTTCCATGTGTTGAAATCTCCCGATGAACCGGTTTATGGTCTTTCTCAGGGCATCTTCGGGATTGACCTGGACAAACCGCGCGATATTGACTATGGTAAAGAGGATGTCGCCGAGTTCGTCCTCGATTTTGGCCGGGTCGTTGAGGCTTACGGCCTCCTTAAACTCAGAGAGTTCCTCGTCGAGCTTCTCTAAGACTTCGCCTGTCTTATTCCAATCGAACCCTGCGCGCGAGGCCCTGTCGGTAATCATAAACGCACGCAGGAGCGAGGGGAGTGTCCTCGGTACGCCGCTTAGTGAGGATTCCTCGTGCCTTCCCTCAGATTTTTTTATCTCGCCCCACTGTTTAAGCACCTCGGCGGCGGTTTCGCATACCCCCTCGCCAAACACATGGGGATGGCGTGTTACCATCTTATCGCTTATCCCCGCAATAACGTCGTAGATGTCGAATGTCCCTTTTTCCTTTTCGATTCGGGCAAGGAACAGCAACTGAAACAAGACATCGCCAAGTTCTTCACGAATCTTATCAGGGTTTTCCTCCTCAACGGCCTCTATTAGCTCATGGGTCTCCTCAATCAGATACGCTATCAGGGTGCGTGCCGACTGCTCCTTGTCCCACGGGCAACCGCGCTCTGACCTCAGCGCGTCCATTATCCCAACAAGGCCTGTAAATCCCGACGGTTGGCGTTTCATTGGTAGAATATTATAAAAAGGTATATAGAGGTGTCAATAGCCGATGTGTTTTTGTAATAATATAAAATGGCCGAATCTCTTTACATCCACATACCCTTTTGTCTGAGGAAATGCCCGTACTGCGACTTTTTTTCGATACCGTATGAACGCGGCATGGAAAGAGAGATGGAAAGACGCTATGTCAACGCCCTGAAAAGTGAGCTTATACTGCGAAAAGATAATATCGCTACACTTAGGACTATCTATATCGGGGGCGGCACACCCTCTGTCTTTGAGGCCGGGTCAATCGCGCTGCTACTTGAATTTATTAATAATAATTTTGGTATAGAAACCGGCGCCGAAATCACTATGGAGATAAACCCTTCAAGCGCTGATGACGAAAAACTCCGCGCCATCAGACAGGCGGGCGTAAACAGGATAAGCATGGGTGTGCAGTCCCTTAACGACGCGGAATTAATATCACTGGGACGTATCCACAACGCGGCAGAGGCCGTCAGGGCATTGGACATCGTAAATAAATATTTCGGGAATTTCTCTGTTGACCTCATCTATGGCCTTGAGGGTCAGACTGTCGGGGGCTGGATGAGGACAGTCCGGAGGGCGCTATCGTTTGCCCCGCCACACGTATCGGCATATGAGCTGACCCCGGAGGCCGACACAGCCTTTGGCAGGCGCGTTATGAGTGGGGAGGCAGTCCTTCCTGAGGAGGACGCAATTGCCGCGATGTATTGTTCGGCGGCTGAGCAGTTTGGCGGTGCTGGACTATGCCACTATGAAATCTCAAACTTTGCCAGAGCGGGGTTTCTATGCCGCCATAACGAAAACTACTGGAGGCGGGGCCTCTATGCGGGGATAGGCGCTGGTGCGCATTCTCATCTGAGAATACCAGATAGTGGGCAGGGCTACTCTCTGAGAAGTTCAAACGCCGCTGACCTCATGCAATATCTGACCAACATAGAACACAATACGCTGCCAGTTGGCGAGATGACGATTATTGACGACTGCGAAGGGCTGAAAGAAGACATATTCCTTGGACTTCGAACCGCGGAGGGCGTGTCCGTAGAAAGACTCAGGGATGGCTGCATTGATGTTGCGGGATTACAGGGGCTTGTTGAAAACGGCCTTGCAGAGCTTGACGAGACCCGATTGATACTGACGAGAAGGGGGTTTCTCGTCAGCAACCGAATCATAAGTTCAATCATGGATAAGATTGACGCGCAGCGGGGTCATTCCCCTAAGAGCGTCTGAAATGTCTGATGGTGCAGCTCCTCCTCGGCGAGGATTTGCTCAAAGAGCAGCCTCGTGGTGGAGTCGCCCTCGTCGTTGGCCATTTTGATGATCTTTTTGTAGAGCTCGATTGCATAAGCCTCTTCGGCTAAATCCTTCTGGAGGATTTCCTGCTCGCTGCCAGTGATGTCTACGAGGTCTGGAGTTGTGGTTGGGACTTCACCGAGATAGACGAGCCTCTCCGCTATTTTCTCCGCGTGGAGCATCTCCACGATGGCTATTGCCCGTAACTCCGTACCTATGAATCTGGCCCTTTTTCCTTTTATCATTATGTGTTGAAAAATGTACTGAATACTGACCTTGAGTTCCCTCGCGATTGCCGCGTTCATCATCTTTTTCAATTCCGGACTTGCCATAAATAACTCCCTCCTGTAATTTAATTGCGTCTGACTGCCGGTCAGCTCAATGCCGCCGGATATGGGTCGCAGCCGTCACCTGACGTCACTGATGTGAGGCAGACCTACGGAGTCATGCCCCTGTACCATGAGCCATGCGCCGCCTCTTCTTTCGAACGTGGATGTAGACCTGACCTTCATAGATATGTTTTTGTCGTCAACCGTGATGTTGCAATCACTAAGCTGGGCTGACCAGGCCACCCTTGCGGACATATTTATATGAATGGTCTCTTCTATGAGCGAACACTTGTAAGTCGCCTTCATGCCGACTGTTTTTTTCATATGCTCTGCAATCTTATCAAATCCTACGATATAATCGCCGGTCATGATGTCAATGGCTACGACATCGGCGTCGTGGGCGACGTATTTTAAAAATGCCTCCATATCGCCTTTCAGAAACGCATTGTTTATATCGTCTAAGACCTTCTTTACCTGCGCCCTGTATGCATCCTGCCCAACGGGCTTCCCTGAGCCGCACATAGCGCCATTACTCATAAGCAGCACCACCGCCGCGGCCACCAACACGTACAGCACCTTTTTCATCATCCTTGTCTCCCTGAGCAAGCCAGCCCTTTATAAATTCGGAAAATCTGGGGTGTGCAGGGCGGCCCGCTTATTTCCTGAGTTATATTAACAGGCTGTTATTCTTCCGGAACTCCAATAGAGTGGTGTGCCTGGATGAGGAGCCACTTGCCGTCTTTTTTTACCTCAACGGCCGTTGACCGCATCGTCACTTTCATACCGATTTTGGTCATAGTGCAATCGCTCTTCTGGGCTATCCATGCCACGTCGCTCGACTTGTTTACGTTGACAGACTGTTCGGTCACCTGGCACTTGTATGCGTGTAGTTGAGCGGCCTTTTTTAAGCCTTTTTTAACGTTCTCATATCCGACCAGATAACTGCCTTCGCCCACACCTATGATAGCGAGGCTGGCGTCTGAGGCGATATTGCTCATCATGGTATCCACATCGCCTTTTTCGTATGCCTGGTTTATGGCGTCAAAGGTCTTTTTTGCCTGAGTTTTTGCGGGTTCCGCAGCAAGTTTCTGACTGGCCTCGACGAAGAACATCCCCGCCGAAGCCACAGCCGCACCGGCTAAGAGTATTTGTGCCGCTAATTTCTTCATAATATTGTGGCCTCCGGATAATCCTTGATTTATAGTACAGCCGCCACCGGCTCACTGATAGTAATATTATTGCCCTGCTTATGTCAACATGCGGCCCAAAAGTTTCAGCGCCCGCGTTAATACAATAATTTAACCAAACTATAACAAAATTATAACCACACCTTAATACAATTGTAACAATATGCCGATATAATACACGCATGGATATAATAACAAACGATAATCCCGCAGGGGCGGTACCCCAACAAATAGCCAACACAGATTCAGGAGGAACAGACATGGCGGACAACTCACACAAGAGCAATGTTTTCAGGCTTGAACTTCCTTCCAACGGGCACTTTTATCCTATAATCAGGGCCGCACTGGAGCGCCTCATGTCCTTTCACCGCCTTAATAAGCTATATGAGGAGCTTACCAGAAGGGAAGGCGACTGTTTTGTTACAAAAACGCTTGAGGCGCTCAATGTGAAGTATGGGATTTCAGATGAGGAAATCAGGCGCATCCCCGCCTCCGGGCCTGCCGTCGTTGTGGCAAATCACCCGTTTGGAGGCATAGAGGGGATGATTATTGCCTCTGTACTGCGCATGGTTCGTCCTGACGTCAGGATTATGGCCAACTATCTGCTGAGCTATATCCCTGACATCGCAGACATGTTCTTCTTTGTTGATCCTTTTAAAAAGAAAGACTCATACCGTATGAATGTGAAAACCCTCAGAGAGACGGTTTTGTGGGTAAAACAGGGCGGCATGTTAGTGGTCTTTCCAGCCGGTGAGGTCTCACACGTTGACCTTAAAAAACGCGAGGTAACCGACCCCAAATGGGATGCCTCCATAGCGAGGATAATAAGGAAGACCGCATCCCCCGTCCTGCCCGTTTACTTTGGCGGCTCAAACGGCATATTGTTTCAACTGGCCGGCCTGATACACCCGCTGCTGCGCACGGCGATGCTTCCTCACGAATTTCTGAACAAGGAAAAGAAGACCATACGCGTGAAAGTCGGCGGTCTAGTCTCATTTAACAGGCTCTCAAAGATAGAATCCGACGATGCGGTGATGGACTACCTTAGGCTGCGCACATACCTGCTTGCTAACGGCACAGAGCCAAAGAGAAAAAGACGATTCCCCTTCAGCCTGCCGTTGAACATTGCAGCGGGGGCATCAGAAGGGGCGGCACCCATTGCCCCTGCTGAAAATCCCGATGTCATGAGCGACGAAATAGCCGCCCTGCCGGAGGGCCAAATCCTCGTCAGACACGGGCAGTACACCGCCGCCAGCGCATATTCATGGCAGATTCCCTCTATCCTTAGGGAGATAGGCCGCCTGCGAGAGATAACCTTCCGCGCCGGTAATGAAGGCACGGGCAAGGCGGCAGACACAGACCAATTTGATGCTCATTACCTGCATCTGTTTATCTTCAACAGCGACAAGAACGAGATTGTAGGGGCTTACAGGTTTGGAAAGACAGATGAGATACTTATGAAACAGGGAACAAAGGGGTTATACACGAGCACACTGTTTAAGTATGGCGAACAATTCCTCGACAAGATAAGCCCCGCGCTTGAGATGGGCAGGTCATTCATCAGACAGGAGTACCAAAAGAGTTACCTGCCACTTCTGCTCCTGTGGAAGGGAATCGGCCAAATAGTCTCGGACAATCCCAGATACAGATATTTGTTCGGCCCTGTGAGCATAAACAAGGACTATAGTGGTGCCTCAACCCAGCTCATCGTATCTTTCCTGAAGATGACAAGTTACATCCCCTCGCTGGCAAGATACATAAGGCCAAAGACCCCGCTCAGGGCGGAGCCAGTAACAGGTTGGGATAGCGGCACCGCCCTGTCGTTTGTCAGGGATATAGACGACATATCGGAGCTGATTGCCGCAATCGGGGACTCCGGGGGCGTGGCGCAAGGCCAGTCGCCCGCTGAACTTACCCCCCCAAAGGGTGTGCCCATCCTGCTTAAGCAGTATCTGCGGCTTGGGGGCAAGTTAATCGGCTTTAACATTGACCACAGTTTCGGCGACTGCCTTGACGGCCTTATCCTTGTTGATTTGACCATGACTGAGCCAGCCCTCCTGACCCGTTACATGGGAAAAGAAGGTCTCGACGCGTTTTATAAATATCACGGCAAGGCCGCTGTGTCGGCCGCATGAGGCCAAAGCGCGGAATAAGCGGCTACTCCTTCGTGTCGTCAGCAGTTCATTTATGCGCGGCAGCCCGTAAAGGGAGCACACGCAAACTAAATAAAAGCAATAATTCAGGATAACTAATTATCCAGTGTTCTTCCATTTATAGCTTTACTTCTATCAATATTACCCCTCAAATCAGCTTCACCAATATGGCATCTATTAAAATTAAAAACCTCAAAATGTGCGTTGCCGCCAACGTGCATATTATCTAAATACCAATAATATTTAGTATTGGATTCAATATAAACCATTCTTCCCTGATTAGTCAGATTAGTTCTTTTAAACCTTTTTGTATTATATAGTATTGTCTCTTCATCAGTGGGAGGGCGGTTTGCGTCTTGCGGATATGTACGACGATTTATTTCGAAACATTTATTTAACCAATTATTTACCCCAATATCGTCTTCTACGGTATCAATATCTGCAGAGTCGGCTCCGTTTTTTGTAACAAGAATCTCGCTGCAGCTATGAAAGATAGAATAGGTAAAATTAATAATAAAACTGTTCAATTTGTCTTTTTTGAGTTTTCTCTCAGCCAATTCCGCAAGCGATGTGCCCGTTACGTTATCATCTATTGTTATACAACAATATGAATCAGTGTATTTATGCAGTTGTTTATTTCGCCAGTCACTGTTGTTATTAAAATAATTTCTGTAGAATAGTTCTCTTAAATCACGGTGACAGGCAGGCCATTTAATTGAACATATGTGGGTTCCGGCAACAGGAAAGCAATGGTACGCGTTATCTCTATAAATAGCACAATCATGGTCTTCCCCATTATTTTTTAAGTTATCTAATCCAACACGCAAACTTTTAAATATGGTATTAAATATTCGTACCGCCGCTATAAAATCATCCCCGGAATTATACTGCTCATGCAGTGACAGTTCGTTAATAAAGATTTGTATGGTCATAACAATTTGCCTGTGTCATCAACTCTTTAAATCACAAATCCGCTCTAAATCTATATCATTTTGATCGAAGAAACATCTCGGCCATTTATCCAGCTTCCCATCAATATCAACATGTATTTCGTGTTTGACGACTTTATCGTTATCTCTGTCAAAATAAATAATATTAGCGTCTTCAGGTGGTATGATCTTATCCTTGACTGCAATTCTCAACCCATTCAGCACATTTTCGCTGTGTGACTCTATAAATACCTGTACCCCTCTTTGGGCTGTTACCGAGAGAAAATAGGCAATCCCCGACTGAGCCGAAGGATGCAAGTGCGCTTCCGGATTTTCTACTATTAAAATATCGCCCTCTTTGGCAATCAGACCAGATACTATTATTGGCAACACGTAACTATAACCAAACCCCGTATTGTTTGGTTTATATGTATCGAATGTCATCAACATACTATTTGCCTCAAGCGAAGTAATGTCTATCTTGCCGCCGGTAAAAATATTATTCATCCATGCATTGGTCTGATCAAGTACTGTTTCTGACACTTGTGTTCGAAGACGCATGGCTTTCGGTACAACCTCGTTTTTCATTTTTTCTAAGATATTGGCAGTGAACTCCCCCCTTGTGCCAACATTTGGGAACGTAGAATAACTCGTTTTAACATAAACGTCTTGCGGGCCCATTCTATGTGCGGAGATATAGTGTATTTTATTGAAAAAAAAATGAGATGGGATATTTTCTGTTGCATCATATGGAGTTAGATTGGAAAGTCGAAGGACTTTAATATTGCGAAACCGATTCATATTCATTGGGGTATAATCTTCCGATGCCTTGTTTAATTCATATATTACATCCGATTCACTATTTTGGGTTGTATTATCACAAATATGAATCTCTGAAATTTCGGCTATCATGTCGTCCTCTTCAACACGGCGTAGTATGTACTTTATAGCAAGTTGTAACTTAGGATCAGTAAAGCCTATCTCTATTGATTCCCGTTGCGATACGGAAATGTTCCTTACATCCCTAAAGCTGCCAAGCTCTACACAACTACCGTTAAAATGTATTATACGTGTGGCAGCGTATTTTTCAATTGATTGCCTCATCAACAACAAAGGCTGGATGGCCGTTGATTTTCCTCTGCCATTTATTCCCGTATAGAGGTTTATCTTTCGGGTTGGGATAACTGTCTCGCCTTTAAAGCATTTGAAGTTTTTTAAGCTCACCGAAGTGATCATGTCACATTACCTAATATTTCGCGGGATAGTCTAAAACGAGCATTAACTCTTCTCTTATCACCGGTTGATACACTAACAGCGTCTAAATAGTCTTCATCTTCAAGAAGCGATTTATAGTTTTTGATTAACCTTTTTTTGTTTGCCTTAATAAACTCATCAGTCTGTGCTGAGAAAAAGTGGCATACCGATTCCATTACTGCAATATTAATCCTGCCCCTGGTGCTGTCTGTCGGAATTCTGAAATTACCATACTGATATAGTTCGAATGTCCGAGTCATTACTCTTATAAAATCACCCTTCAGTTCCTCAATTTCATTATTGCTCATTTTATTAATCTTATCAAGAGCATTCCCGAGAAACTTATCCATATCGTTATCGTATTCTTTCTCATAATCAAGAATCTTAAACGCTAAACATCTAAGCGCTGCTTCACGGTCTTTCATTCGAGTTGGTGCTATGCCATAATCAATAGCTTGCATAAATGTTTCGTCCTCTGCAAGCGCTTTCAAAAGTCTTGTGGCCTTGCCTATGAATAAACAGTTTCTTATCTCCTGACGCGACAAAGGCGACCCTCCTGTGTTTATCCGGCTGAATATATCGTAAACCATCAGAATAGGAACGCTTGGTTTTATAACGAAGACATGAATCATTTTATCTTCAATTTTGGATTGTAACTCACTTGAAAGCTGGTTAAAACTCTTACCATTAAGCTCTGGCAAGGCCACTAAATCTGTTAACCTGAAGCCTTCCACTGTTTCAGGACAAAAATCCCTGATGGTAGATAACCTTTGCAATCCGTCAACTACTATATAATTCCCGGATATATCCTGATTCAGGTACAGGGGAGGCAGCGGTATATTCATAAGTATAGACTCGATAAACCTGCTCCTTTGTTTGTTATTCCAGACCTCATTTCTCTGAAATTCAGGGTCCATTTCAATCTTCTTTTGTTTCATTTTCCTTAGAAACTCAAAGACACTAAACTTATCTTCTCCAATATCTATATCAGCTTTCGTAATAGAACGAGGATATAGGCCGCTGCTATACGAATCCTCTTTCTTTGTATCCTCATCACCTTCAATTACTTTGTCATCGTTTGCGCTAACCGGTTGATCAGGCATAAGTCACACTCCCTTACTCATTTTTAGATGATCGTTAGTATATGGAAAAATAAAAGTGTTGTCAAGTGAAATCTGTGAAGAAATATCAGGTCATGACATGCTGCACTACCGTCATTTTGCCCGGGGACGCAGTACTTAATTATCCCCCGACAGACTTATCCGCCGGAGGAAAGCAGCCACTCTCCCCTCCCATGGCATCTTAATTATTCCTTCACATCATCAAAGGAGACTTCGCTTGACTTTGACCTGGCCTCTGAGAATGTAATCTTAAACCTCGTGCCTTTTTCTTTGTTTAAGGCAACCGTGCCGCGTAGTTGGTTTTCCACAATGGACACCACAAGCTGCAGGCCGAGCGTCTCGTTGTCCCTAAGTCCGACAGACTCCGGCAATCCCACGCCGTCATCCCATATGTCAATGTCATACTCACCGCCATGGCAGGATACGGTAATACCAATCTCACCGCTTCTGCCGTCTTTAAAGGCATGTTTCAGGGAATTTGACAGCAGTTCATTCAACACAAGGCCGCACGATACGGCCATATCCACGCCGATGGACAGCGTAGGTATGTCAACTTTAAGCGCAACCCTTGAGGTATTCACGCCGTAGGAGCGAAAAAGCCCCCTGGCGAGTTTTCCCACATAGTCGGCAAAATCTATATTGGCAAGGGTTTCGGACTGGTGCAGCCGCTCATGGACAAGTGACATTGCCAGTATTCGGTTCTTAGTCTCATTAAACATCTCGGCGTCCGCTGGGTCTTTAATAAGCCCGGACTGGATATTAAGAAGGCTTATGATGATTTGCATGTTGTTTTTTACCCTGTGGTGAATCTCCCGAATAAGGATTACCTTCTCCCGCAGGGATGCGTTTATCTGGTTTTCCATCTTCTTGTGAGCGGTGATGTCGCGGGCGATGCCAGTATAAAACGTCCCGCTCTTTGTCTTCCATGAGGCCAGTGAGATATCAAAGGGAAACTCAGTGCCATCCTTTCTAAGCCCCTCAAACTCGACCCGTTTACCGGACATGTATGACTCACCGAGGAGCTGAAATGCCTTAAACGCCCTTAAATATGCCTCGTTAAGGCATTCGGGGATTAGTATCGAAATGGGTTTATTGATTACCTCCCCGGCGGTATATCCGAACAGGGACTCAGCCCCCCTGTTAAACGCGATAATTATGCCCTGAGAGTCAGTAGAGATTATTCCATCCATGACGGATTGAATCAGGGAGCGAAATTTCATCTCCGACTCCGTGATTACCTCCTCAGCCGCTTTGCGTTCATCTATCTCCTCTGTCAGGCGCACATTAGTTTCTTTCAACTCTGCAGTGCGCTCCTCTACGACGGTCTCCTGCGTGTCTTTGGCCTCCTTGAGGGCCAGCCACTGCCGCCTCAGACGCTTTGTAAAAAACAGCATCGTCAATGACATGGAGATGAATATAAATATGTGCAGGACGATGAAGTTATTCCTCTGGTTAACAGTGTATTTGGCAATCGAAGACACCGGCACGGTCACCGATATACCGCCTCTGACATCGCCTTCTTTGTATCCCTGTTTGGCGTGGCACTTCAGGCAGGATGTCTTCACCTTCAACGGGGCCATATAGATAAACGTACCTTCCGGCCCCTGCAGCCTGACCTCCTCCGCCGAACCTTTCTCAAAGCGCTTAAGGGCGGCGGCTTCCCACGGTGAGGCTATATTGCCCGGCCTTATGGGATTAAGGCTCGTAATGTGAAACTCCACGCTGTTTATGCTTTTGGCCATTTCTGATATCTGGCGCGTCATAAATGCAGGATTAACCAATGTCAGTTTTTTACCGTCAACAGTGGTTATGTCTCTTTCGGGGACGTCAATATAGGGATTGGGCTGCGATGTCTCTGTAACAGGGACATAGACGCCGCCATGGCTGGAGTTCCAGAGGCGTGTGGTCTCAATCATTTTGAACATTGAGCGGCCTGACTCAAGCGCCATATTAAACGCCTCTTCTTCCAGCAAATACAGATGCCACTTCAACGAAGCCAGAGATACAAGCGCCCAAAACACCACCGGCAGCACCCAATAACAATGGGACTGTAAGTAATCCCTGCACATTCCCCTACTATCGTCCTTAGCCATAACCCATGTCTCTTTTATAACATAATTCGTATTATTTGTAAAGTTAATGCCCCACTACGCTGAAATACGGCCGGATTAATCCAAAGGATACAGTTTGCAAATTTATTTCGGGAAATGTTAATATTTGGCTACGGGCGTTGAGTCAGCGCCGGTAAGGTTTCAATAGTTTAGGAGTTGAGGAGGCCCCGATGGACATTCTTATAACATTTCCCGGCGGCAAGCGTGTCAATGCCGAGTTTGCTCCGGTTGGCGATGCGCCACCAATGGTCATAGCCACCGACCAGCCCGTCAAATACGGCGGAGATGGTTCTGCCCCTGAGCCCTTTAAACATTTCCTTGCGTCTATCGGCACATGCGCGGGGATTTTTATCCTGAGTTTTTGCCAGAAAAACTCCATCCCCACCGAGGGGATGACCCTTGAGCAGAGCCACGAATACACCTCAGAAGGGCCGGGAAAATCGAGGCTGGCAAAGATAACCATAGATATAAAGGTACCGCCGGATTTCCCGGAGAAATACTATGACGCTATCGTAAGGGTTGCTGAGCAGTGCGCCGTGAAAAAGGCAATCATGGATCAGCCGCAGTTTGAGGTAAAGACGGTTGTCGCACGGAGTTAATGGTTTGGCAATTATGGTTGAGCCGGAATAAATGCATGGAAATAAACACATAAGGAGTTAGGACGATGGGAGTTTTAGACGCAATAGGCAACACCCCAATAGTAAGTCTCGACAGTATAAACACAAATCCCAAGGTAAAGGTCTTCGCAAAACTTGAAGGGAATAACCCCGGTGGCTCTGTGAAAGACAGAATAGCGTTCTATATGATAAAAGACGCCGAAATCACCGGCACTCTGACAAAGGACAAGGTAATACTTGAGCCTACAAGCGGCAACACGGGCATAGGACTTGCCATGGTTGCGGCCGCCAAGGGCTACCGCGTTAAACTGGTAATGCCGGAGTGCGTAAGCATGGAAAGGCGCAAGACCCTTGAGGCCTTTGGCGCCGAGCTTATCCTAAGCCCCGGCAAAGAGGGCACTGACGGGGCAATCAGGCTTGCCCATAAGCTCTACGACGAAAACCGCAAGGACTACTTTATGCCCGACCAGTTCAACAATCCATCCAACATGAAGGCACACTACGAAGGCACCGGCGTAGAGGTCTATAACCAAACAAAGGGCGAGATAAGCGTCTTTATGGCCGGCATGGGCACATCAGGCACCCTCATGGGCACAAGCAAGAGGCTCAAGGAATATGACAAGTCAATTCAGATAGTCGGCGTGGAGCCGATTTTAGGCCATAAAATTCAGGGCCTGAAAAACATGGGCGAATCCATCGTGCCCGGCCTGTTTGACCCCTCGCGCCTCGACGAAAAAATCAACGTCAACGACGACGAGGCATACTCGACCTCAAGAGACCTTGCAACTAAAGAAGGGCTTTTCGTAGGCATGAGCAGCGGGGCGGCGGTATTTGCGGCGCTGAAAAAGGCAAAGGAGATGAAGGACGGCGTGCTGGTCGTAATACTGCCCGACAGAGGAGACAGGTACTTAAGCACATCGCTGTTTAAGTCTATTTGCGCCGATTGCCCGCCTTAAGCGCAAAAAATAAAAGAATAAAGATTAAAGACGAAGGGGGGGTAACCCCCCCTTCACCCCGTATTAGGGGCTATATAGGCGTGTACTTCGTTACTCTGTTGCGTCCCTGTTTTTTAGAATTATACAGGGCGATGTCCGCCTCGTGCAACATCTGCAGGTAGTCTTTTAAGTCCTTTCGATACTCTGCCACGCCCATACTTATCGTAGCGTTTATCTGACAGTCACCGGATGTGATTGTCATAAGCCCTACGGCGTCTCTAATCCGGTCTGCTAAAAGTACGGCATTCTCTTCATTTGTCTCAGTTGAGATTATGATAAACTCCTCACCGCCATATCGTCCCAATGAATCGGTGTTTCGCAGCATGCCGCAGACCTTTTTGGAAACTCTTTTCAGTACCTCATCGCCTGCCAGATGCCCGTAGGTATCGTTAACTTTTTTGAAATGATCCAGATCAAACATTATTAAAGAGAACACATTTCCGTACCTTTTGGACTTGTTGAATTCCTGCTCCAGATGTTTTTCTATATAACCCCTGTTATAGACACAAGTCATCGCGTCGTAATTGGTCATGAGTTTAAGGGCCTTGTTGGCATCAATTACCTCGTCCACAATCTTCTGAGATTCGGCGGTCTCGGTCATGTCCTGAATAGTCATACAGATCAGGGCTGTCCGGCCATCGGTGTCCAATATTGGGATAAACGTGCAGTCCTGATACATATACCCGGCTTCGCCCGTTATCTGGCGGTTATGCTGAAATTTGAACAAATACGGCCTTTGCTTCCACGAGACAAATGAATAACTCTTCAGTATCTGAAGACTCTGGAATTTCATCTCAAGCCAATTCCTTGACAGATACGGGAATATGTCGAATAAGTCTTTTCCCACCGCGTCTTCACGGCTTACGCCGCTATGTTTAGACATAAAACTATTCCACACTACCACGCGACACGTCAGATCAAGCACTACAACGCCGACACTTAAACTGTCAACTATGGATTTACTGAAATACTCTCCGATGTCTTGTGTAATTGTTTCCATTAATCGTCACATCTCAGAAAGTAGCCTCTGAAGCGCCTTCCGCACCGCTTCAATTGCCTGTTCGGACACAAATATTAACAAATCGCTCTTAAACTGTTTGTCTTTCAGGTTGAACGTTATCTTAACCATCAGCGTATGGTCCCAGTTCAACTGGCTTCGTTGAAATGAGCTATAAACAAACTTTGTTAAATCAATATTGTCGGCCAACACTACCGGAGGCTTGAAAGACATATCCCCGTTAAACAGTTGATTGGCAATCCCGTTTAAACACGCCCCGGCTATGATATTTGTAAGCTCAAGCATTATTTCAATTTTCTGTGAGTGCTCAGAAACACTGTCAAGACCGAAAATTCCGGCAACGGTTTGAACCGTCTGACTGTTGAATATGACAACGGCCTCGCCATCAACCCGCGTCCCGTGAGAAAATGACTGCGCCAACGCCGTCACAGAGTCTGAGACAGAGAAAACCGTATCTTGTAAGACCTTCTCCGCAACCCTCTCGGCCTCAAGTATCTCAATCTCAGGGACAGATAAATCAACGAAAGACTTCAACAGCCTCGCCAGCTTGTCACCAGCTTGCCCTAACGCCAGATTAAAGGTCTCTTTTAATAAATCCTTCTCATCGTCTGTAAGACTAATTTTTAACATGAAACCCATTTTCTTTGAGGACTTTAATCATTTGTTGCCTGTTAAAAGGTTTTTTCAAATAGCCGATAGCCCCGGAAGCCTTCACCATCTCCTCAACACCGGGCTGGATATCGGCACTCAGCACGATTGCCTTTATGGCCATCCCGTGTTCTTTAAGATGTTGCAGCACCTCGTAGC
Organism: Nitrospirota bacterium; assembly: GCA_015233685.1. GTDB lineage: Bacteria > Nitrospirota > Thermodesulfovibrionia > Thermodesulfovibrionales > Magnetobacteriaceae > Magnetominusculus > Magnetominusculus dajiuhuensis. The sequence goes on from JADFXF010000006.1 coordinate 29,559, forward strand.
CGGTCATCTCAGGCATCGTCAGGTCTAACATTAACAGGTCAACTTTATAAGCGTGGCAGGCCACACACGCCTCCTTGCCATTTGACCCCTCTGTCACCACAATATCTTCATAATCCAGTATGGACAGCATCTCCTTCCTGACATAACGTTTGGCCACATTTGAATCATCCACTAAGAGTAACGAAAAACTCACAAGTCACCTCGCTCGTATCAGTAATTGTCCACTGTGGTTGATTCTATCACAGTGGCAGTGCTCATTGCAACATCATAGCGTCCCGTGCAGGGCAAACGCATTAGAAAAATAAAGCAGAATATACCTATGCAATCACACCGGCTTTGTCCCTTGCCGTCATTCCGGCTTGTCCGGAATCTTCCCTTTAGTGTGAACTTCATGATGATTGTGCATATTCTGAGGCATAAGGACAGATTCTGGACAAGCCGGAATAACAAAAATAAGGGAAACAATTTCTAATGCGTTTGCCCTGCGTCCCGTGCCTACCTTTGAGGACGGCTGGCAAGCGCCACAATGCAATCGAATTTTTTAAATAAATCATATTCGTACAGATTTTCGGGGTGTTGATTTTGTTCTGATATTGGATACACTGCAACGTCTGAATCGCTAATCCTGTAGGCTTCACCGTTATAAAACAGGTATGGAAAGAGATCGAATTGTAGTTTGTCTGAAAATCCAACCCGCCAGCGCCTCGTGGCGTCTATTTTTTTTAACTCCCTAAGCAGCGGCCCAACAACGCTTTGCGGCTTCCAGTCATATGTGGTTACAACGTGTAAGGAGGCAAGAGGCCCAGCGGTTAGTATAATCAGTACCAAGCAAACAAGGCATGTGCCGGCCCGCATAAACCACGTCCCAATAATACGGGCGTCTAATGCCCCGTCTGCAATAATACCGCCCGCTAAGACAATCATGGGCAGCCAAAACACATGGTTGCGCGTAAAGCCCAGCGACAACCCCGCCGCTGTATGTGCTATGTAAGCCAAAGAAAACGAGGCCGCCAGCACAGATAAAATAATAAGGGCTGCGGGCGTTAAGGTTTTTTTATTTACTATTATATTTAGTATAAACAATACGGCGAGGATAAGCATTACAGGCAGCATAATAGCACGAGTTATCATTTCAAGATTCCACAGGTGAAATCCCCATTTTGAAAACAGGCCTTCTGTTATCAGCGCTTTGAGGATAGTTGCGGGGGCCTCGTTTATTTCGCTGTTCACTGCGGCAGCCGAGATTATTGTCTTAATGACGTTAATATACAGCAACGCCAGGGGCAAGGAAGAAAAGCACATAATAGCGCTTCCCATCTCAAAGACCTTCTTAAACGCGCCTGAGGGTTTGCCTGTGGCCACACAGGCATTTTTAGTATGGTACATCACGGCAAGGAAGGCAAGATTTATAGGCACAATGGTGTATAAACTTGTCAGCATAGCCCCAAGCGCGATGAAATTCAGGGCGCTGAGGAGAAAAACCATAGACTTATCGTAGTCTTTTAAGAGCGTAGGATAGAAGATAACAAGAAGCAGTTCGCAATACACTGCGCCGAGGGCTATGGCGTATCCCCTTGCGAGGATGGATAAATCGAATATGAAGTAATTAGACAGGCACAGCGCCAGCACGAGTAACTTTAGCGGCCTGCTTCTTAAGGCGGCCTCTATGATAATCGCAATTGATACCACATAAACGATGCCAAAAACAACCGCGGGCAGTCGTATTGCCGGCACCCCCATAAAATTGCCCAATTGCCCGAATATGTTAACTGACAGATAAATCAGCACAGAGTTCAGCAGGTGGTTGTTTGTCGTTGAATAGTCCGAAACAGCGCTGTTGAAATCCCGTGCGAATCTAAAATAGGTGAGGGCCTCGTCATAAATAACTCCGGTATAGCAGGCCTTGTACATCCTTAGAATCACTGCTGAGAGGACGATGGCAACAAAACACCCGATGTAAAGTTTGTGTATTACATTAGAACTGTGTCTCATATCAGAACCGTGTTGTTGTGAGTTAGCTCGCGGCATTGCGTGTAGATTTTACCACATATATTATTTTTTTGACATAGTTTTATTGCTACGGGTATAATTGTTGGCATGACGGGGCGGGTTAGAATATGGGGGGATGATGCTTAAGGTATTTTCTTTGATTTTTGGGACGTATTTTGTTGGGGCGTTGATAGTGGAGATAAGCAAGAGGCTGTCGCAGGAGGAAACCAATAACAAGACGTTTTGCGAGCGAAGGTTTCTGCCGCGGTTCAAGCTATCAGCGATAATCAGAAGGCTAACTGGCAGGGGGCATGACGGGTGAAGCTATTTGTTAACCCTTTATGCTGGGGTTTGAAGACTGCGAAGCAGATGCTCTATGGTCTGCCCTATAACCGGATGCACGAACTCCGGGGCTATTTCCGCAAGCGGCTCAAGGACAAATCCCCTGAGGTGGGCATATGGGTGGGGGATTTTAAGGCGCTCCTCGTCAATTACCCGCTCACCGCAAAACAGGATGTCAAGGTCAACTTCCCGCGGGCCCCATTTATATGACTTGCGTCTGCCCGTTTGTATCTCTATTGCCTGTAGTGCATCAAGGAGCTGAAATGGGGTCAGACGCGTCTCAATCCCGACGCACATATTAATGAAATCCGGCTGATTCACCACCCCCCACGCCTTTGTCTCATACATGCCGCTGCGCGCCGTCACCGCCATATCTGCGCGTTCTATCAGTTCAATGGCACGGCGGCAGTTGCCGCGCCTATCGCCAACATTTGAGCCAACGCCGATATATGCCCTCAGATTATCTTTCTCATTCTTTCGACGGCCTCTTTCATTCTCCCGACATCCACTGTAAGGGCAAATCTGATATAGCCCTCCCCTGCCTCGCCAAAGCCGTTTCCGGGGGTGGCGGAGATGCCCGCGTTCTCAAGCAGATGGACGGCGAAGGACTCGGAATTAAACCGCGCGGGGACCTTCGCCCAGAGGTAAAACGTGGCCTCCGGCCTCATCGCCTCTATGCCTATTGCCTTAAGTCCATCATAGAGCGCGTCTCTGCGAGCGCGGTATGTGTCGCGCAGCGGTGCCAGTATGGAGTCGTCTGTTTCCAGAGCGGCCACCGCCGCCTCCTGCACCGCCTGAAATACGCCGGAGTCAAGGTTAGTCTTTATCTTGCCAAGCCCAAATATTATATCGGCATTGCCTACGGCAAATCCTATCCTCCAGCCCGTCATATTATATGTCTTTGACAGTGAATGAAGCTCTACGGCCACATCTCTGGCACCGTCAATCTCAAGAAAGCTCATCGGCTTTTTGCCATTAAAATAGACCTCTGAATATGCGGCATCGTGGCAAATTATAAAATTATACTTATGGGCAAGCTCAACGGCCTCCATAAACTGCCCCCTGCCGCATACCGCGCTGGTAGGGTTATTGGGATAGTTTAAGAACATCAGCTTCGTTTGCTTAAGCACATCAACCGGGATGGCTGAAAAATCAGGGAAATAACCGTTTTCTTCCCGCAGGGGCATCAGCAATGGCTCACCTCCGGCAAACATCGTTCCAATGGTATACACTGGATAACCCGGCGAAGGGCACAGGACGACATCCCCCTGATTTACAAAGGCAAGCGGCAGATGCCCAATCCCCTCCTTTGAGCCAATCAGAGACAGCACCTCAGTGCCGGGGTCGAGCGTGACACCAAAACGCCTCAAATACCAACGGGCAACCGCCTCCCTATAGGCCAACATGCCCTCATATGCGGGATAGCGATGATGTTCCGGCTTGGGGGCGGCGGCCTTGAGGGCATCCACAATGTGGGCAGGCGTTGGAATGTCCGGGTCTCCTATGCTCAAATCAATTAAATCCACACCCTTTGCCCTTGCCTGTTTTTTGAGTTTGTCAATCTTGTCGAACAAATAGGGCGGCAGGTGTTTTACCCTCCCGGCAAGCTCAATAGTCTTTTTCATCGTATCTCCAATCCTTCATAATATATTTTTAGCCATCCTCACATACCAGCGTTGCACATTATAAACAAAACACCGCTATTCATACAATAACCCCTCCGCCAATCACCGTGCCCTCATCATAAAATACCGCGCTTTGTCCGGGTGCGGGAGGCCACTGTGGCCTCTCAAAGACGACTTTTACCTTTTGGGCGTCAACAAAGCTGACAAGGGCGGGGATGAGCCGCCCGGCTGACCGTATCTTTACATCCAGCGATGCGGGGAAGGCGATGTCAACGAGCATGTTTAAATCACCTACGATACACTCCGGGGCAGCCGCAAACTGCCGCTGCCCAACCCTAAGGGTATTAGTTGCCGTATCTATTCCTATTACGTAGAGCGGCTCTTTGGCGGGGATGCCGATTCTCCGCCGCTGCCCAAGCGTGTAGGCGTAGAGGCCATGATGCGTGCCGATTCGGTTGCCTTCCATGTCTGTAATCGGGCCGTCACGACTGACGCCGCCGTCGTAATCCCTGATGAACTTTCCGTAATCACAGTCCGCCACAAAACATATCTCCTGGCTTTCAGGGCGCGTGGCCGCGGGCAGGTTCAAACTAAGTGCAACTTCTCGCACCTCGTCCTTTGTCAACCCACCGAGGGGCAGTATCAGGCGGGATAGCATCTCACGGGCCAGGGGATAGAGAAAATATGACTGGTCTTTCTTTTTATCTGTGGCAATGGTTAAGTGCTGATTCACAATTCCCGCATAGTGCCCTGTGGCAATAAAATCAATCCCCATCTCATTTGCCGTGTCAAGAAGCGCCGGGAATTTCACATGTTTATTGCATAAGACACAGGGGTTTGGCGTGAGGCCGTCTCTGTAGCCCGCGATAAATGGCTCTATGACGCGTTCCATAAACTCAACGCGCACGTCCTTAGCGCTATGGCTGACCCCAACAATGGCGGCCGTTTTTGCCGCGTCAAGCACCGAGTCAATCGAACAGCAGGCGGTTGTGCCGGAGTTAAACCTCGTTTCCCAGAACATGAGGCTCAGGCCATGGACGCGGTAACCTTGTTTCTGTAATAAATAAGCGGTTACCGAGGAGTCAACCCCTCCGCTCATTCCAACGAGTACGCTTTTCACTTAGGTGGTTACTTGATTTCCACGCATGTATGAGGGCCAACCCTGTGGAGGAGTTCCTTCATATCCTCGTCCTCCAGTGCGATACACCCGGCGGTCCAGTCGTCATTGCCACCGCCGTGAATCATGATAAGATTCCCCAGCGCGGTATCTTGCGGTGGGAGTTTCATGTTCAGCGTGGCCGCGGTGATGCGTTTATACTGTTCTATGGAGATTAGTCCATAACGCAGGCCATCCCACGCATCGAAGGAATTCGGGTAGTTGAGCTGCAGGGAGGGCATTGCGCTGTTTGTATCCGGGTCGAGGCCAAAGCGGCTTACGGGATTTTTCCTCGCGATGAAATAAGTGCCTTCGGGGGTTTGGCGATCAAATTTTTTCGTCTTGGGATACAGGTCTTTATTAATGATCAGGTTAAATTTATCTTCTGCGAATTCCACGACATAATCACCGGCAACGACTTTTTCCCCGCATGAATACATCTGCGGCTCCTCGTCGTCCAGCTTACCGTGACTTAGGTGGTAGAGGGCGAGGGTATTGGCTTTCTTATCGAGGACAATCACAGCCTCACCGCCAAGGGCCTTAGTGAGGGCATTGCCGGTGCTTTCGAAAAGATCAAATTTCCTGTTGCCCTTGAGGGTCAGATAGGCGTAGGGACGGGTAATTGTGTGTGTCTCTGCGCGCAGTCCGGTACCTTTGCCAAGGCCGATGGAATATTGCTTTGCGGCCTCCCAGCCGCTGTCGTTTCTATTGAATACGGTCAAGGTGCGCAGTTTCTTATTGACGACGATTTTCTTATCGCTGCCGTCACAGAAATCAATATTAACTTTGCGTGATAAAAGCGGCTCTGTGGTATTGTCCTGCGTTTCGACCGCCCAGAACTGATGGCCGCGAATATCAAACCTAACCCATGTAACGCTGCCATGTTTAGACCTCTGCTCAGGGGTTATTTCCATCCCCCGATAGAGTTGAAACCTGACATCAGAGGACAGCTCCGGCTCATCGTGAACCGTTACATTGTCAACCGCGACCATGAGGGTCTCAGCAAACGCGGACGGCAAATAAACCGACGAGGCTAGTAATATCAATAACGCGATAAGTTTTCTCATAAACCGATTTTCTACTGTGACAATGAAATTGTAATTGATTCTATACGATTAAAGCAACTGCCTTTAGCGGGGCAAACGCATTAGAAATTGCCCCCCTTATTTTTGTCATTCCGGCTTGTCCGGAATCTGTCCTTATGCCTCAGAATATGCACAATCATCATGAAACTCTCACTAAAGGGAAGATTCCGGACAAGCCGGAATGACAGCAAGGGACAAGCCGGAATGATTGAATAGGTATCTTCTGCTCTATTTTTCTAATGCGTTTGCCCTGCTGCCTTTAGCGGGCAGCATAAAGCTAATGAATTCGATTATCCTATGACTGCATTTTGGCATCAAAACAGAAATCGCCCATGTGTCGTATCAAAAATTTAATACATCCATCCACATGCGAACTGTTGCAACTGTTATCACGACCGCGAGGGCCTTCCTCAGAATCGGGGCGGGGATTCGCTTTGTAAACCCCGCACAAAATCTCGCCACCGGTATTGCGCTTACTACCACAGCCACCGTCATTACGTATGGAACCTGTCCGGTTATAAGCTTTCCTATCGCCCCTGATATTGACGCAACGAAGGCTATCCCCAAAGTGCTTCCAATAGCGACCTTTGTCGGGATTTTTAGTATGTAAATCATCATAGGCGTAAATATATACGCCCCCGGTGCACCAACCATTCCTCCTATAAATCCTAAAGTCGAAGAAATCAGGGCTGCCTTCGGTTTGCTGAACTTTATATCCTCCAAAATTATCTCTTCGTCTGATTCCTTATTCGGCAACAACATTACAAACGCCGCAAAGGCCGACATTATCGCAAATATCAACAGAAGCGTCTTGCTTGATGAACTATTTGAGTATATAGCGCCAAAAAAAGCGGCAACCACGGCGGTTACCCCCATTATCACTACCATATTTTTTAAGACAAGATTATTCTTGTTCTGCACAGACAACCCCGCAAGCGAAGACGCAAACACTACAATTATCGTAATCCCCGATACCGCTTTCATGTCGAGAGCCCCCACCCCTATCAACGGTGGAATGTATAATAACATCGGCACAAGGACTATCGCCCCTCCTAATCCCAATAACCCTGAAAGCCCTCCGCCAACCGCCCCAATTAAAAATAACGCCGCCAACATGCTTACCGAACCCATTTCATCCCCCTCTGCCTCATATAAATTGCACAGTTAATCGCGCCCGTTACAAAGAAAGTCTGCTCCGGTATGTGATGAATGTTGAAAACATAATCAACAATACAGCAGCGGAAACTATAAACACCTTGCCTATGCCAAAGTAAGCGGCAATAATGCCCGACACCAGTGGCCCTGTCGTGTGCCCTATATCCATTATAGAGGCAAAAACGCCCATTGAGGAGCTTAACTGCCCCTTTAGAGACATGTCTCCGATTAACGCCGATGTGGCCGAGGTTACTACCGAAATACTCAGGCCAAACGCTATGCTTAGTACCATAGCCGCTATAATACCATTTGCGTAGATTATCAGACCAATAAATATGGCACATAGCAAAATGCCGACAGTTATCTGGGATGACCTGCCGTATTTATCTGAAAGTTTGCCCATTACAGGCTTGGTCAGGGCCAGCGATATTATCTGCGCTGAAAGCACTGCCCCGATTTCATACGGGTTCATTCCCTTGTTGATTAAATATACCGGCAAAAACGTTTCAAACGTACCATATGAAAACAAAACGGCGGCTTCAACACCGCCTGTCAGTAAAATTCCCCTGTGGGTAGTCAACTCCTTCAGCGCTTTGACCACATCTGTGCGCGTTGCCTGTACCTTGATTATATTGTCCTTAGGCAGTTGTGAAATCAGCACCAGTGTAATAAGACCGCTTACAGAGCATATGAGATAGACAGTGTTAAAGCCAAGCCGCGGGGTTGACGCCAAATACCCGACAACAGCGCCTCCCGCTATGGGAGCTATAAACCTGCCCGCTAACGTTGCGCTTGAAAACATCCCCAGGGCCTCGCCCTTTTTCGCCGCATATGTACTTGATATAAGGGCCATTGACACAGGAATCATTATTGCCGTGGCGAGGCCGTGATAGAATCTCACAAGGGAAAGCAGTACGACATTGACAGCCAGAAGGTACAACAGAGGGGCCGTAAAAAATATAACAGACGCCACAGTGAGCATCCTCTTGCCGCCGTATCTGTCGGCAAATACACCGGCTAAGGCACTGCATGTTATACCGGCTATCGGCGATACCGACGCTATAATACCTATTCCCAACGGCCCGACGCCCAGATAGGAAGCATACAGAGGCAATACGGGGCTTTTGGCCATAGTCGAACTAAAGATGGCAAAGGCTCCAGAAATGCACATCAGCACATACGGTGACATTTTTATGCCTTAGCCATCAGACCTTGAATTTCGTCATGGTAGGCGATATATCGTCTGAGTGTGATTTCATTTTTGCCGTACTGAGGATATTTAGTCAGAATTTCGACAAACTTATCCTCTGCCTCTTTATCCTTGCTGAGTTCAACAATACCGTCATAGATAATGTCAACAAGCCTGTCAGCGTAAATGACAATCTTCTCTTCTATGGTTTTAAGTGAATAGTCTTTGACTGGCAGTCCAAGTTCCCTTGCCTCATCTGGAGTAAGGCCGCCTCTGATGTGTTTTTCCATTATGTCTGTGATGGCGGTTGGCAGCCCCAGCGCCTTACCAAGTTCAGCTCCTATTTTGCCGTGTTCTATGTCGTGTGTCTCAGACTTGCCGAGGTCATGAAACAAAGCGCCTCTTGCGATAAGCTCCATGTCCATGCCTCCTGCGCAGCGAACCGCTATCTCAAGAGCCTTTTGAGCAACCTTTACGCAGTGGTCAATGTCGTCCTCACTGACCCCTGTCTGCCGTAATAAATTAATGTCACTTTCTCTTATCGTATACGCAGCCATTGTATTAGTCTCTTTTTATCCCGAAATACTGCAGTGTGTCGGATATGGCCTTGTGCATATCCTCTTCGATATGTTTAAACTTGGCCTTCACATCGTCGTGGATATGTTCGATGTACTGTTGAAGCGCCTCTTTACCATATTTTTCCTCGATCTCTTTACCGTACTCGTAGATTTTAGTAATATCGTGACGCTCGGCTTTTTTTGATGGGTCGTTATCCAGCCAATCGTGTACCTCTTTGTACTCCTTCCCTGTTGTTTGCAGACTCTTTTTGTAGTGTATTCCTACCGGTGGCATTTGCAAGACCTCCTGTTCATTTTAGTTCGATGCTAAAAGCATCACACACAAAACGGCACCAAGCATGTTTCGTTATATTGAGCACCTTCTTATTCTTACTTCCTTACCGCTCTAAACGCTTCCGCCCCGCACGGGTGCATGATGTTTTAACGCTTTGGGCTTAGACACAGTTAATTTTACAACTAATTACAAGGTTTTTTCATTCCTGATCGGTGGGTGGCGCAATCCTAATGCCAGGCATCGCTTAAATCTGCACAGCATTGCCGACGTTGCTGGTTGCCTTACTTTTGTGTTGCTTTAAGAAACAGGCCTATTCCAATGGAGTAGAGTTCACGCAGCCGCTCTTTTGGTAAATTCCGGGTTTCCATAACAACTCGGGAAAATGTATATTTTTCCCAGTCTTCCTCAAGCAATGTAATCCCGTATTGTTTCATATTTAAGAAGACCTCCGTGCCCGGGTAAGGGGTTAACAGGCTCAACGTAAGTCTGGTTGCCCCTAATTCACTTAGTCGCAGACCGAAGTTAATCGTATCTGTTACTGTGTCTTCGGTGTCTTGGGGATGGCCGATGATAAAACCGCAGACTATTTGTTTAATTTTCGCCTCATTTGCCGCGATAACGGCGTCTTCGATTTGCTTTAAGGTTGTGCTTTTCTTTATTTTTGTCAGCACTGTCTGATTGCCGCTTTCTACGCCGAACTGTATTACCTTGCAGCCCGCACCCGCCATAGCCTTTGCCATAGTCGGCGTGAACTGTGCGGCGCGGCAGAAACAGCCCCATTCAATTTCCATTTTACGGTTTTTTATCTCACTGCAAAGCTCAAAGACCCGTTGACTGTCGAGATTAAAGCAATCGTCATGGAAGTCAAAATATTTATATCCATACTTAGCTGACACCGCTTGAATCTCATTCAGGACATAATTAACGCTGTGGGTTCGATATGTCCTGCCGGATATTACGGCACACGCGCAATAATTACAGTTAAACGGGCAACCCCGCGAGCTTATAATGGAGCCTTTTTGATAATATGAATCCAGGTCAAGCAAATCCCTCGCCGGCCAGGGAATGCTGTCCAAATCAGAAACCCGCTCCCGAACGCCGTTAGACTGTATGTCCCCGTTTGAATCCAGTGTTACAAGGCCGGGGATTGTCAGGGCGTCGCCCGTCTTTCTGACCAACGCCTCGGTTAATTCCAGCAAGGTATATTCACCCTCGCCAACGCAGACGTAATCGAAGGCGCCGGATTTCAAACACTCATCAGGCAGGCATGTTGCGTGAGCACCGCCAATGACCGTAACGACATTGCTGTTGAATGCCTTAGCAAGTCTGGCGATTAATTCGGCGTTTGGATAGGTCGGCGTTGTGGAGGTGATACCCAAAATTTTTGGCCTGAGTTTTCTGCATTCGCTGATGATGTCTTCGGGCAGTTTTGCGTTTTGGTGCATATCAAGGATAGATACCGTAAAACCGTTAAGCCGCAAAACGGAGGCCAAATAACAAAGCCCAAGTGGCGGCGCCGAATATTCGGGGGTTTTTATTGATTTTGAGGCATAGACCGAAGGAAACGGCGGCATAACCAGCAAGACATCAACCGAATCCCCGTCGTCCCACTGAACCAGCCCCTTATCTCTAAGCTGCCCGACGAATGCTATGACATCATCGCGTACCGATTGATACTCAGGCTTCTCTCCTTCACATTCGGACAGGATAGACAAGGCAATGTCTCTGACAGAGTGCTTCCCGTCCAATAACTTCCAGATAAAACTACCGATTTCGTTAAGTTGCTGTGACGACAACGAGAGGTTCAAGTCCGAGAAAACGACAACAGTCCCGCTTTCCTTATCCTCATGCCACAATTCGGTCAGACGAAAAGGGCACAAGCTATCACTATATGGTTTATCCATTAATAAAAACGACAGCCCCTATCGGGGGAAGACAACGCACCAAAGCACCACCCTCCCTATAGGTACGACGATTAGTTACTGTCTATGTCCCGTATTTCTTTGACAGTCTCAACCGAAGGCGGCGAAAAATTAGCCGTCAACGGCGGGTTGTTCTCGTTCAACGAGTCTATTTTGGGTTTGTTGTAAATCACATTATGCTCCCTCCTCCGCGAGATTATCACATTTTTCGATATATTTGTCAATAATCTCTGAAATAGTATCTATCTCAAGCGTCTGCGCTGCTGGTATGTGGACAATATCAGATTTACGTGATACAGTCTCTTCTACAGCTTCAGCTGTCACACACGGTTTTATATTGACCTTTAATTTATTAATAAATGTCAAATATCTTTCAACAATTTCCTCTGATCTATTATTGTTATCATCAAACTTATGTTTTTTGAGTAATTCTATCATTAGCTTATTTAATTGTATATCCTTACCATGAATATTTTTTGCTGTTGTCATGCTCATCCTATCTTCTTGCGTTGTTCGAACATCCCACCAACTATGGTATCCATAGATTAATTCATCATCGTATGTTGAACTGTAAGTAGTAGAATTATTCCACACAAGCAACTCTCTATTATAAATTTCTTCATTGGTATCTATGAATCTTTTGTCAGCCATCATTTTATAAAACTTATCAACTTGTTCATTATAGTAATCTTCAAGAATTAAATATGTTTCAAATCCCATAAGATGATGTATTTGTACTATTTTTTTTCCTGCTACTGATCTCATTTCACCCTTAGAGAGTACAAAATATCTATGAATCTTGTTTGCCGACTTTTTTGCCGCCCATTTTGCCTGACAAGCCAAATAACCTAGCATGGAATTAGTCCACCAATGATTAGGATGTGTATTATCAATCGCATAAATTTGAGTTACACTGTCAGGGATCAAATCCAATATGCCTCTTACAGTTTTGATATTCAGAGTATTAAGTGGTTCAATGCCCATATGAATAACTATTTTCGCCTTATCAAGAGTATCATTTAATTGTTTTTTCACTTTGTTATCTATTGTTTCAACATGTTTATCAAATCTTGCTTCCATGTTACCAATTATTTTTTTTGCATCAGTCAGAAAATTAAATATTTCTGATAATATAATACTGTTGACAAGTAGTATTCCACCATATGACCACACTTCATCCCACGCTTTCGATAATGACATCTTGTCTTTAAGTAAAATAATAATAAAAGAAACCGAAAGTAGCTTTGCTGTACTTATAGCTTTACTCCGTAGTGTAGCCAACATGTCATCTTTTATTACCTTATCACGAATGAAAATATACGGTTTATTATACCATTTTTCTTTTATCACCTTCCCACCATCTGCCATAACATCCTCCCTTAATATAATCGAAATATTCCATCGGATATTTCTCTCTTAATAGCCATCACCTGCTGGAACCTTCCCCCAACCATAGTTAAAACAACATTCCCTGATTCCTTCCCTAATTCCCTTGCCAATGTTAAATCGTGTGTAATCATTATGACTGTTGCTTTCATTGCCTTTGCCTCTGATAAGGCATACAGAAGTACGGCTTTTTTTGTTTGTTCGTCAAGGGCTGATGTAAATTCGTCTAATAATAAAATAGAACCTTTTCTAAGCGCGAGGCATAGCGCTATTGATTGACGTTGGCCGCCGGAGAGCATGTTTAGTTGTGTTGTTTTTTTCTCAGCCAGCGGCAGGCCTATTTTTTCTATGGAATCTAACTGTCCTTTCGTTAACGTAAGCGGATACGGCGTCGGCAGCCACCAGGGTTTCTCTAACGATATTTGAAAGTTTTCGTGAACCGTAAGGTTTGGACACGTTCCAAGCATCGGGTCCTGATGAACAAACCCTATATGTTTTGCCCTTCGATATGCGGGCCAACCAGTAACATCCTTGCCGTGGATGAACACGCTGCCGGATTTAACCGGTGCCATACCGGCAATCGCCTTCACAAGCGTACTTTTGCCGCTTCCATTTCCACCGGTCAGGATTATTGTTTGCCCTTGGAGGACATTAAAACAAAAATTATCCCTATCCAAATCCAGAGCAACCACCTCGTTGGGAGTTCCCTCGTTATAGACTACCTTGAGATTTCTTGCTTCTATCACATATGGGGCGCTCATAGCCTTCCCCTTACATATGTCTCTACCATTGGCCCTCTTAACCTGACCGATATTCCAAGGATTACTAAAATCCCCGTTGCCAGCTTTAAATCAGTCGGGGCAAGGCCAAGCCTCAGACATATGGAGATTATAAAAAAATAAAGAAACGCCCCCGTAAGCGCGGAAAACAATTCCGAAATCGTACTCCACGGCAGGAGCGATATTTTTGTATTAGAAAATATCGCTATCGTTTTTTTACTGAATACAAATTTCTTTATAGATACAAGGGCCGCTATAAAACTCTCGCCTATGATAAGCGCCGCAAGGGCCGTAATTATCAATCCGATTCCCATATTGACATCCGCAAATCCTTGATTTTGAACCACAAACGCCCCCGAAAGGGCTACCAGCGCATTAGACACGCCTATGCCTGTATAAAACAACCAGTCGGTGTTTACCCCCTGCGTTTGAACCATGAACTCATTATCTCCCGTTGCCCTTATAAACAACCCTAATCGAGTCATGGACAGATACGCGAGGCATATTAAGAAAACAACCGATATACCGCCAAATATCAACACCTTAAGCGCGTCGTCAGTGTCATACGACGAGAACAATGTCGGCAGCCGTAACAGTGAAATATTAGCCTTTCCCATGATACGCAGATTGATGGAATATAAGACCATCATAATTAAAATCCCTGAGAGGATCTTGCTTATACCAAGTTTCCGGTTTAAGAACACCGTCGCACTGCCTGCGGCAAACCCCGCCACCGCAACCAAAGGAAGGGCAATCAGGGGCGGGTAGTTTGCCGTTATCATAGAGGACAACACCGCCCCTCCCAAAGTGAAACTGCCGTCAACCGTAAGGTCGGGGAAGTTCATCATGCGAAACGAGACCACTATCCCGTACACCGCAATCGAATACAGAAAACACTGCTGTAACGATATGTCTAATAATGATATAATCAATTCTATTTTATCCTATTTCTCTCACTCCGCGACAAGAAAAATGTCTCCACCCGGCTCGTCTTGCCGTCATTCCGGCTTGTCCAGAATCTGTCTCTACACATTCTCAAGCCAAACACGATTCCGGACAAGCCGGAATGACGGACTTAATAAGGGTAAATTCATTATTCCCCTGTGCGAAAGTTTAGTTAGAAATGTCATGGAGTGTGCCTAATCCTTTTTTTCGTCTGCCTTTTTATATTTCCGTCTGCTTTTCTTGGTTGCAGCTTTTGCCGGTTCAATATCACCATAAACCTTTGCCGCCTTCTCAAGCAGTTCGTCGGGTATGGTAACGCCGGTTAACTTGGCCGATTTTATATTAAAAAAGAGTTCATACTTTTTTGCCGTGGCAACTGGAATATCGCCCGCGTTTTTTCCTTTGATGACCATATCGGCCAGTTTTGCCGATTCGACGCCTATGTCAAAATAGTCTGGGCCGATTGTCCCGAATCCACCTGTTTCAACACCGGACGAAACACCAGGAAGCAAGGGGATTTTGTTTTTCTCTGAGACCTTCACAACCGATTCCATAGCAGAGATAACCGTGTTGTCCGCCGGAACATATATCGCGTCACACCTTCCCACCAATGACCCTGCCGCCGAATAGACCTCGCTGGTGTTGGAGACGGCAACGCGCACTGTCTTCAGATTCTTTTTCGCGCAAACGGCCTCTACCTCTTTCATATTGGATTCTGAATTGGTCTCACCGGGGTTATGTATGATACCGATGGTCTTAACGCCGGGGACTAATCTCAACAGAAGGTCGAACTGTGCCTCAATCGGCCACTTATCGCTCGTGCCGGTAATGTTGAACTCCGGTTTATCCAACGACTTCACTAACCCTGCCGCCACGGGGTCAGTCACCGCGCCGAATATAAGCGGGATGGTTGTCCCCTTAATGGCCTGGGCACACATTTGGCTTGAAGGCGTCGTTATCGAAAAAATCAAATCAACTTTCTCATTCACAAAACTCTTTGCAATGCTCTGGGCCGCGGAGTTATCCCCCTGCGCGTTTGTCTGTATGTATTTGACGTTGACGTTCTCTTCATACCCCATTTCTTTCATCTGAGAGAGAAAACCCTCCCTGATTGCGTCAATCCCGGGGTTTGTCGCTATCTGCGTAATTCCGATTTTTATTGGAGGTTGTCCACAGTAAGCGTTTACGGCGGTCATCAGGACAATCAACGCGGCAGTCATCAGCAGAGATACAAGTTTGTTTTTCATCTTTAACTCCTCTTAGTCGTCGTGAAATTTACACCCATATTATAAAGCAATTTTCATGCCAGAAAAATTATTCCGTAAGTCATTGATTTTAATTGGTTTCAAAATTAAACTCTTGCGTTAAAATAGGAATTCAGTCCACATTATAGTATCTGATTCCATAGTCGAAGAGACATTGGCCGCAGAATACTAAGTTGCAGACAACTGAGTAGTATAAACAAGTCTGTCATTCCTGCGAAAGCAGGAATCCAGTTCTAAAGAAAATAGATTCAAATCTCATGCAAACACATTAATAAATATATAGAAGTGCTTTTGTGTTTAACTATTATCAGCAAAAACTGGATTCCTGCTTTCGCAGGAATGACAGATTTAGGTTGTCAGGGTGATTCAGTTGTTCAGGATGATTCGATTCTGACAGGAATCTTCATACTTCTATTAACGCATAAGTTTTGAACGCACAAGAGGCAGGCAACACAGTCCATCAACATCACAGACCTCACATCATCATACTTGCCTGCCTCTTGATACTTGCCTGCCTCCTGTGTATCTGTTATGTCTATTTATCCTGTGAAAAAATCAACACCGTGTATGGCCCTATGCTTATCTTACCGGAGCAGGGCAGACCGTCGGTTGCTTCCTCATAAGCATCAACATTGGGAGTGGGATGATTGGCAAAATCCTGGTCATAGCTATTGGAGTCACTATTAAACCGTACTTTCCACAATCCACCCTGTGGAAAACCTATGACATAATCGTACCGGCCCTGATTGGCCATATTCACCGCCACAACTACGCTGTCGGTCGGGCCTTGTTGGTCCCAGCGATGGAAGGCGATGAGCTTTGCCCCATCGTCAAAATGAAAGAGATGGACGTTTTGCCCGCACAATCCCCGTGTCACGCCTGACAGATTGCGCCGCAGGGCGATCATGTCGCGGTACATTCCGAGGATGCCGCGTTCGTCCTTGACTCGGGACCAGTCAATAGGGACATTATCCTGAAACCAGCGGTCTTCCAGCAACTCCTGTCCCTCAAAAATCATCGGTATGCCGGGCGACGTAAGAACAAGGGCGCCGCCCAATGTAG
>JADFXF010000070.1 GCA_015233685.1 Nitrospirota bacterium
ACCGTGGGGAGTTCGAGTATCACGTGAAATACAAAAAATGTGAGGTAACTGATCCATCTCAAAGATGGGGACAACTGTCAATGGGAGAGCTGGACTGATTATATGGTCAAATTAACGATAGATGGACAACAAGTAGAGGCAGGAAGGGACTCATCAATCCTTGACGCGGCAAAGAGCGTTGGAATAATCATTCCCACGCTTTGCCACCTGAAGGGCCTGGAGCCTTATGGTGGCTGCAGGATGTGCCTTGTAGAGATAGAGCGCGTCCCGCGCCTTCAGACCGCCTGCACCACAAAGGTTAACGAGGGGATGGTCGTTTTTACAGACACTGAACAGGTTGATAAGGCAAGAAGGGTGATACTTGAGTTTCTGCTGATAAACCACCCGCTTGATTGCCCAGTCTGTGACAAGGCAGGGGAGTGTCTGCTTCAGGACTATGCCGCCCGTTTCGGTGGCAGCGATAGCCGATTTGCCGAGGGCAAGCGCACACACCCGGAAAACGTCAATGACCCATTTATCGTAAGGAATATGCAGCGCTGTATCCTGTGCGCCCGATGTACGAGGATGTGTGGCGAGGCCCAGGGCGCCTACGCAATAGAGGTAACCGGCAGGGGGGCACATTCCTTTGTAGAGCCATTCTCCGGCGACAAGTACAACTGCGAATACTGCGGCAACTGCCTTACGGTATGTCCGGTAGGGGCGATTATGTCAAGGCTCCACAGGCACAGTTACAGGCCGTGGTATGTGGAGAAAGAGGTAGAGACCGTGTGCGGTTTCTGCGGCGTGGGCTGCACGACATACTTGCAGATGAGGGCGGCAACGATAATAAGGACAATTCCAAAGCTCGGCACGGGCGTTAACAAGGGGCTTCTGTGTGTACGCGGGCGCTTCGGCTATGACTACGTGGAAAGCGAAGGCAGACTGACAACCCCGATGATAAGGGTAAACGGGGTACTTGAGCCAGCAAGCTGGGAAAAGGCCCTTGCATACATCACAACACACCTCAAGGATATTAAATTAAAGCACTCCCCAAAGGCAATCGGGGCGCTGGCCTCCGGCATGTGTTCAAACGAAGACAACTATATGCTCCAGAAGCTAATCAGATTTGTCATCGGCTCAAACAACATAGATTCCACGGCAAGGCTCTATTATGCCCCGGCAAAGGCGTATATTGATAAAATATTTGGCACGGCGGCAACGGCAAATTCGATATCTGATATAGAAAAGGCGGACGGTATATTCGTTGCAGGAGGCGACCCCACCGCTATAAACCCCGTCCTGGGCGTTCAGATAAGGGCGGCCTGGAGGCATGGGGCCAAGGTAGTCGTATCAGGGCAGCCGGGTGGTCTTGGGAATTTTATCAACTACGACCTTAACTCAGTGCCGCGGCACGAGGAGACAGTACTCAATACAATCGTAATTGGCCTTGCAGAGATGAAAGGTTATAGCGGGAAGAATCCCTACATAGAGACAAAGATAAAGGCGCTGCGGGTTCCCTGTGAGCCGGAACTCAGGGCAACCGGAGTCCTGCTTGAAAATATGGAAGAGGCCATAGACGACCTCAGCAGGCTGAAAAACCCGGTAGTTGTTATCGGCCCGACGCTGTTGCAGTCGGGCATTCCTTCAAAGAATCTTTTTTTAGTTGCGGCGATTGCCTACTTAATAGACGCGCGTGTGTATCTGCTTTCGAAAAAGGCGAACTACCGCGGCCTTATAGACATGGGATGCGTACCGGAGTCCATTCCGGGCGGGTTGCCGGTAAGGCCGGGGCAGTTGAGGCTCAAAAACGGCGTGACTATGTCCGTACCGTCAGAAAAGGGTATGAATCTCTTTGAGATGATTGAAGGGGCGGGCAACGGCACTCTGAAGGCGCTTTATGTAATGGGCGAAAACCCCATTTTTAACCTCCCTGACAGGGAAAAGACAGAAAAGGCGATGCGTTGCCTTGATTTGCTCGTGGTTCAGGATATTTTTATGACCGAGACGGCGCGCCACGCCCATGTGGTGCTTCCGGCGGCGGCGTGGTCAGAAAAGGACGGCACGATGACTAACCTCGGGGGAAGGATTCAATTTCTGAGAAAGGGTTCAGATGTTCCCACAGGCAGAAGCGAATGGAGGGTAATCGCCGAGATTGCCAGGGCACTGGGCATGAACGAAACCTATGCCGATTCCAAAGAGGTATGGCAGGAGATGATACAGGTCTCGGCGCTTCACTCGGCGTCTGAGTACGAAGATATAATAAAGGGCGGCCTCATGTGGCCATACGGCTCGGTTCAATTTCAGGGTGGGGCGGAGGATTTCGTGGTAGAGGGCCTTGAGATTTTACCGGCAGTCCAGCACAACTCTTCTGAGTGTGTCACGCAGCCCTGCAAGCTGGCTTTGCTGCCTGAAAGGTCTCTGTTTCACACAGGCTCAACGACAAGAAAATCAAAGGCCATACTAAGCGTAAGCCCTGAGCCGTACCTGGCGATAAATCCCATTGAGGCCGACAGGCTTGGCCTGCGAAACGACGACACTGTAAGGGTAAGGACGGCCAGGGGCGCTGCCGTTGTGACGCTGAAGATAGTTATAGACTGCCCTGAGGGCACAGTGATGTTGTCAAATACGTTTGAGAAGGTAAGTTTCAATGCGCTCACCGGGTATGCGGTTGACCCCGTGCTGGGGTGCATGGTGCTGACTGATAACGAGGTTGTAATTGAGAAATTATGAGAAATTATCCTTAGTCCGTCATTCCAGAGTTCGTCATTCCGGCTTGTCCGGAATCTTATTTGGTTTGAGGATGTGGAGAGACAGATTCCGGACAAGCCGGAATGACGACAAGGCAAGCCGGGTGGAGACTATTTTTTGTGGAGACAATATTTTGTCGCGGAGTGAGAAAATTATAATAAAAATCTCAACAATAAGTTTATACTTGTCGTGTGGATATAATGATACATATGCGGGATAATATAATATGTCAACACTGATAGCGCTGGAGACGGCGAGGTTCGGCATACCGCAGTGGCTGTGGACTATTGGCTTTATCATAGTGAAGATAGCCGTTGTGCTTGGGGGCGTGATGCTCCATGTTGCCTATGCCACGTATTTCGAGAGAAAGGTCATCGGGCGGATGCAAAACCGTCTTGGGCCAATGGTCGTAGGCCCGTATGGACTGTTGCAGCCGATAGCCGACGGCATAAAGTCGTTCTTTAAAGAGGACATAATACCCACAAACGCTGACAAGCCGATATTTTTTATGGCCCCGGTGCTGGGGCTTATGGCGGCGCTTTCTTCGCTGGCCGTGGTGCCATTTTTTAACGGTTTTGTAATTGCCAATATCAACATCGGGCTTCTCTTTCTGTTTGCCATGTCTTCGCTGGCCGTCTATGGGGTTATATTGGGCGGCTGGGCGTCGAATTCAAAGTTCTCGTTTCTGGGCAGCCTGAGGGCCTCAGCCCAGGTCATCAGCTACGAGGTGCCGCTTGGACTCAGTCTCGTTGGGGTCATGATAATGGCGGGTTCGCTGAATATTACCGAGATAGTAAACGCGCAAAGCCGCTACCCCGGAGGGATGTACATAACTGCGCAGTGGCTTGGGTTTTTTGTGTTTGTGGTGTCAGCAATAGCCGAGACCAACAGGTCGCCGTTTGACCTGCCTGAGGCCGAGCAGGAACTCATAGCGGGGTTTTTTACCGAATATAGCGGGATGCGTTTCGCGCTGTTTTTTATGGCCGAATATACGGGTATGATAATAATGTCCTCCATAGCCGTGCTGTGTTTCCTTGGTGGATGGACTATCCCCCCGTTCGTCTTAAAAATACTGCCGTTTCTTGGGGTGGTGCCGGGGATTGTGTGGTTTATAATGAAGCTCTATGTGTGTATATTCTTTTATTATTGGATAAGGTCAACCCTTCCCAGGTACAGGTATGACCAGCTTATGGCAATCGGGTGGAAGGTGCTGATTCCCCTTTCGCTTGCGAACATTGTGATAACCGCCGTATTGAAGATTCTATTACACCATACGGGAACGCCATAGATGATAAATCAGGTATTTTTCTTTTATTTTGCGGTGGTGATAGTGGCGATGTCTTTAATGGCCATCACGAGGAGGCAGGTCTTGCACGGCGTTTTGTATATGCTGCTGCTGTTTTTTCATATAGCGGGGCTGTATCTGTTTCTAAACGCGGAGTTTATATCGGCGGTTCAGATAATCGTCTATGCGGGGGCTATTATGGTGTTGTTTTTGTTTGTCATAATGCTCTTAAATCTGAGGGAAGACGTTCGTAAAAAACAGTTCATCGCGGTATGGCCGATGGGTTTACTGGTAAGTGTCGGCATACTCATGGTAATATTGATGTCAATGCTTACCGTGCACATAGGCACGAAGGGGGTTTGGGGTATCGCCCAAATCGAGCGGGCAACTCAGACGGTGGCCGTGGGGACGGTGTTATATACGCAGTACCTGTTTCCCTTTGAGGTTGCCTCGCTGGTGCTTTTGGTGGCAATCATTGGGGCAATTGTGCTGGCAAAAAAGAGGTTAAGATAGATGATACCCTTGAATTGGTACCTGTGGCTTAGTGGCGTGGTGTTTTGTATAGGGATGTTTGGTTTTGTCACGAGGCGCAATATTATTATAATGCTCCTGTCTGTTGAGATAATGTTTAACGGTGTGAATATAAGCCTCATTGCGCTGAGCCACTATCTTGAGGATTTGGCGGGGCAGGTGATGGTGTTTTTCGTAATAGCGGTTGCCGCGGCAGAGGCAGCAATAGGGCTTGCCCTTGTAATACTGCTCTTTAGAAGCAAGGAGACGATAACTGTGGACGACCTTAACGAGTTAAAGGGATAGCTGATGGACATCAGGTACTATATACTTATACCTCTTTTGCCGCTTCTGGCCTTTGTGCTGAACATAGTGTTAGGCAAGGCGTTGATAAAGCGCCACGCCCATGTGGTTGCAACGGCGGCGGTGGCGGTTTCGTTGATTCTTTCAGTGAGGGCGTTTATTGAGGCGTCCTCCGGGGCGGTCATAAATCAGGACCTCTATACGTGGATAGCTTCGGGTCAGTTTAAGGTGTCGGCAGGGTTTTTGGTTGATCAACTGACGGCCATAATGCTGATTGTGGTGACGTCGGTGAGTTTTCTCGTACATGTATATTCCATTGGTTATATGCACGGCGATGATGGCTATCCGAGGTTTTTCTCTTTTCTGAGCCTGTTTACGTTTTCTATGCTTATGCTCGTGATGTCGAATAATTTCCTCCAGCTCTATTTCGGCTGGGAGGCCGTGGGGCTTTGCTCATATTTCCTGATAGGATTTTGGTATGAAAAGAAATCTGCCGCCGATGCCGCAAAGAAGGCGTTTATTGTAAATCGGTTTGGTGATTTTGGGTTTGGACTTGGCGTGATACTGATATTTCTGAACTTCGGCAGCCTGCACTATGCCGATGTCTTCAAAAATCTGGGCGTTATTGCATCTGCAACGGTGATGATTTGCGGGTCGGAGGTGAGTTTGCCCACCTTGATAGCGCTCTTGCTGTTTTGCGGCGCGGTGGGGAAATCAGCACAACTGCCACTTCACGTGTGGTTGCCTGACGCGATGGAAGGCCCAACACCTGTAAGCGCCCTCATCCATGCGGCAACGATGGTAACTGCGGGTGTGTTTTTGGTTGCGAGGGCAAATCCCATCTTTACGCTGTCGCCTGTTGCGATGAATGTGGTTGCAATTACGGGCGGACTAACGGCGATTTTTGCGGCAACTATTGCCCTTGTTCAAAACGATATAAAGCGCGTTGTGGCGTACTCAACGGTGAGCCAACTAGGTTATATGTTTGTGGCCTGTGGGGTGGGGGCGTTTTCAGCGGGGATATTTCACCTCTACACGCACGCGTTTTTTAAGGCCTGCCTGTTTTTGTGTGCCGGTTCGGTAATGCACGCGATGGGCGGGGAGCTTGACGTGCAAAAGATGGGTGGCCTGAAAAAATTCATGCCCGTGACATACTGGACGATGTTAATTGCCTCTCTGAGCATAGCCGGTATACCGGGTCTTTCGGGGTTTTTCAGCAAGGACGAGATACTGTGGAAGGCGCTGTCCTCAGGTAGCCCCGTAGGGAAGTTTGTCTGGATAATCGGGGTGGTAACAGCCCTTTTGACGGCGTTTTATAGTTTCAGGATATTATTTTTGGCGTTTCACGGGACGTTCAGGGGTACAGAGGAACAGAAACACCACCTGCATGAATCCCCGTCTTCGATGACGATACCTCTGGTAGTGTTAAGCGTAGGGGCGATAGTGGCCGGATATGCCGGTGTGCCGCATATACTTGGCGGGCATGACTGGATTGCCGGATTTTTGGGCAAAGTGGTGGGCCTTGTTTCGGTGGGCAATCCGGAACATGTGGAAGGGGCGATTCACTCCCACGCAGAGGGTGAGATGTCTCATGAGTGGTTGGCTATGGCCGTCTCGGTCGTAGTTGCCGTTTTCGGAGTGGCGTCGGCGGCGTTTTTCTATCTGAAACGCCCTGAGCTTCCCAAAAAGATTGCAACCATGTTTGCCCCGATATATAAACTTTTATTTAACAAATACTATGTGGATGAGTTTTATGGCCTTATCATCGTAAGGCCGTGCTATTGGGTTTCAGAGAATATTCTTGATAAGGTTACTGACAAGATGTTTATTGAAGGGATAGTAAATGGGCTGCCGGCGCTGGTACAGTGGTCGGGGCAAAAGCTGCGAAGGATTCAGACCGGCGTGGTCCTGCATTACGCGTTAGTAATGGCTGTCGGGGTGTTTTTGCTGGCAGTCTTGGTGCTTTTAGGTACGGGGCCGGCCAAATGACAGGCCAAAGGATAAGGATAACAGGCTTATGATCAATACAGTATGCCCTATTGAGCAGTCTTGTGTGCTGACAACGGCGATATTGCTGCCGGTTTTGGCGGCCGCCGCGTTGATGCTGATAAACAGGGAGAGGCATACGACGATAAAATGGATTGCCCTTGCTGCCAGTATAGGCAATCTTATCGCCGTGGTGCCGTTGTTTACGAATTTCGACAAGACCAGCGCCCGGATGCAGTTTGTGGAGCAGTACCGGTGGATAGAGGCGTGGCATATAAACTATTGTGTTGGGGTTGACGGCATCAGCGTCTTGTTCGTCCTGCTTTCGGCCATCATTGCTACTCTTTGTGTGCTGGTGTCGTGGAACTCTGTTAAGGACAAGGTGAAGGAGTTTTATATTGCCATATTGTTTATCGAAGGGGCGATGATAGGGGTTTTTGCCGCCCTTGATATGTTTTTATTTTACATGTTTTGGGAGGCCATGCTGATACCGATGTACCTGTTGATAGGTGTGTGGGGCGGGCCGAACAGGTTATATGCGGCAGTGAAATTTTTCCTTTACACGCTTACGGGAAGTGTCCTGATGCTCCTTGGAGTGGTTGCCATTTATATCGTAACGGGGACGTTTGACATGGTCAGGCTTATGAACACGCAGCTTCCCTTTAATCTGCAGATGTTGTTGTTCTGGGCATTTTTTGCCGCGTTTGCCGTAAAGGTTCCCATGTTCCCCGTACACACGTGGCTTCCGGATGCGCATACGGAGGCCCCGGCGGCGGGAAGTGTTATACTTGCCGCTATACTAATAAAGATGGGGGCTTATGGGTTTCTCAGGTTTTCGCTGCCCATGTTTCCCGATGCCTCGCAGGCGATGGCCCCTGCGATGGTTGTCCTTTCGGTTATTGCCATCATATACGGTGGCATCATATGCCTTTCGCAGAAGGATTTAAAGAGGCTTATCGCGTATAGCTCGGTGAGCCACATGGGCTTTGTTACGCTGGGGATATTTAGTCTCAATATGCAGGGCATGGAGGGAGGAATCCTCCAGATGATAAATCACGGTGTGATAACAGGGGCGTTATTTTTGTGCGTGGGTATGGTATATGAGAGGAGCCATACGAGGGAAATCGCGGACTACGGTGGCCTTGCAAGCGTCATGCCAATTTTTTCAGCCTTCTTCATGGTATTTACGTTTGCGTCAATAGGGCTTCCCGGCACGAATGGTTTTGTTGGTGAGTTTCTTATTATCCTCGGCGGTTTTACGGCAAATAAGACGGCGGGCATACTGGCCGCAACGGGGGTTATTATAGGGGCGGTATATATGCTGTGCCTCTATCAACAGGTCTTCTATACGGGCGTTAACGAAAAGATTGCGGGGTTATGTGACATCACTCTGAGGGAGATTGTTACGTTGCTGCCGCTTCTAATCCTGGTGTTCTGGATTGGTTTTTATCCGGGTGCGTTTACGGGCTTTATGGACGCCACGGTTGCAAGTCTGCTTGTCAAACTAAAAGGCGGGGAGATGCACGCGTTAAATACACTTATACAGGCCGTGGTGAGATAGGATAATATGGATAATGGAGGCCAAATGCAGATTTCCGAACTAAGCCCGTTGCTAAAGTTGTTGCCGGAGATGATAGTTGCCTCGCTGGGCCTTGTCCTGCTTATGGTGGATGCCTTTGTGAAGAGAAAAGAGGTAGTGGCCGGCCTTGCCCTTGCTGGTGCGTTAGCGGCCTTTTTCTCTTTGAAATTTGGGGACTTCGGTGTAGTCTTTGGCGGGATGTTTATCTCGGACGGTTATAGCGTATTTTTTAAACTCATCTTTTTTATTAACCTGATTCTATCAATTATGATTTCCGGCAGATACCTGAAGGATGAGAACTCACTTCACGGCGAGTACTACTGTCTGCTGGTGTTTTCTACGTTAGGAATGATGGTTATGGCCTCTGCCGGAAATCTGATAACCCTGTATCTGGGGCTTGAGCTGATGGCCTTAAGCACATATGTACTTGCCGGGTTTGTAAGGCACGACACGAAATCCACTGAGGCCGCGGTTAAGTATTTCCTTACAGGGGGATTTTCCACCGCACTGCTTCTCTATGGCATATCGCTGTTGTATGGTGTTACTGGTTCTATGGATTTAAGGACGATAGCCGCGTATATCGCGCAACATGGGGTCAGTGGAAACCCTATGGCCCTGCTCTCCCTGGTGCTGCTGTCCTGTGCGTTCGCGTTTAAAATAGCCGCCGTGCCGTTTCACATGTGGGTGCCGGATGTTTATGAAGGCGCGCCTACGCCTGTGACGGCCTTCATGTCCATCGGGCCAAAGGCGGCGGGGTTTGCCGTATTAGGGAGGGTGTTTTTGTATGCCTTGTCGAACATGTCTGTGGAGTGGTCTTTGATTTTGTCGGTGCTGTCTATACTTACCATGTGTGTAGGTAATGTAATGGCGCTGGTGCAGACAAATATAAAGAGAATGCTGGCCTACTCCTCAGTTGCCCATGCGGGATACGCCCTGATAGGCATAGTTGCGGCGACCCCGGAGGGTTTATCTGCCACAATGAATTACCTGTTTATATATACGTTTATGAATATAGGGGCATTTTCAGTTGTGCTGATGTTACACACGAAGGATTTCAAGGCGTTGGAGATAAGCGACTACGCGGGGCTTGGCAAGACACATCCCATATTAGGAGCGGCGATGCTGGTGTTTATGTTTTCTCTGACTGGGATACCGCCGA
This sequence comes from Nitrospirota bacterium, assembly GCA_015233685.1. GTDB lineage: Bacteria > Nitrospirota > Thermodesulfovibrionia > Thermodesulfovibrionales > Magnetobacteriaceae > Magnetominusculus > Magnetominusculus dajiuhuensis. The sequence continues at coordinate 9,550 of JADFXF010000070.1, forward strand.
TGGCGGGTTTTATAGGGAAGTTCTACGTGTTTATGTCTGCTGTGAGGAGCGGCTATCTGTGGCTTGCCATATTGGCCGTCATATTCAGCGTAATATCGGCGTTTTTCTATCTGAGAGTTGTGATGTATATGTATATGAAGGAACCGCAGAGGCCGGGGATGGAGCTGACATCCTCACACGCCATCGGCGCGGCACTCGCCGTATGTGCCACGTTTGTCCTGTTGATTGGGGTCATGCCTGAGCGCTTCGTGGAATTCGCAAAGGCCGCCGTAAAGATGTTATACTTCCAATAGGCCTAACTTCTTAGTGAACCTTGTCTTTGGCCTTAGTGAAGTAGCCGCTTTCTTTTAGAAAGGCGGTCACTTTCTGGTCGGTACCTTTGATGTGTTTGATAAGCCAGTCCACGGCCTGATTTTGAGTTGCCGTTACGATTAGATCAGTTGCGCCCTCTTTTTCAAACATGCGTACAAGTGATGAGTAGCTTTTAAGGAATTCCATATGCTCTTTCTTATGCTGGTCGTATTCGGGATAGTGTGACCGGGTCATAAACTCCTCTTCCGCCTTGAAATGGTCAATGACATAACCCCCCAGGAATCTAAGGAGTTTATGCAGTGCGGCGTCCCTTTGTTCTGATTCCAGAGTTTCAAGGTCAACGCTGACAAGCGTAGCGATGCGCTCGAATATCTCCTTATGCTGCTTGTCTATTGTATCTACCCCTGTTGCCAGGCCTTCATGCCACTGTATTTCCATGCCGTTCCTCCTCTGATTTATCTGCACAGTCCACAACTAATATGCGGACCTGCGCTGCGAGTGCTCGTCCCGTCTTCGCAGACACCACACCCCGTGATTATGTTAGCATAAATTGTCAAAAATATCAAAGTCAAGCCACAGATGTTCTCAACGAACGACCAGGGCGCAGATGTATAGTCTCCCCTTTTTCACTTCTCTATATCGGATTTAGGGGTTACGGATTAATATATATTCTATTATGTCATCCTGTATGTCCCTCGTTGTCATCCCCTTGCCATACATACTTATTATCTTTTCGTCCAGCCCGGAAATATCTCCTGCCTTTTCTTCACTACTACAGGCATAAATTCCAACTTCCTATCCCTCGGTACTTCAAGACCTATTTCCCCTGCCATCCCTCTGACCTTTTTTGCGCTATGCCCGTTCCTTGAATTGTCTGTCTCCTTATTTTCACTGTCGTATCTCTGTAAGCGTCAAGAAAACCCCATCTTTACAGGGGAAGTAGCAGGTGTCATAATGGGCTGAAACAAGGAGGTTCATGATGATGAAGGAAGGGAAGGAATCAGTCTCAAAGGCGTCCAGCTATTGGAAG
>JADFXF010000071.1 GCA_015233685.1 Nitrospirota bacterium
AAACCAAACAGGGACTGGTTGAGATAGCCGACTCCGGCACTCTTTTCCTTGATGAAATAGCCGAGCTTTCACCAAATCTTCAGGCAAAACTCCTTCTGTTTATCGAAGAGGGGGAGTTTTTCAGAGTCGGCGGCGTCAAATCTATAAAGGTAAACGTCAGAATCATTGCGGCAACGAATAAAGACGTTACAAACCTCCTGTCAACGGGGAAATTCAGAGAAGACCTCTACTACCGTTTAAACGTCATGGAGATAACCATCCCGCCGCTCAGAGAAAGGATAAACGATATAAACGAGCTTTGTCTCTATTTTCTAAAAAAACACGCCCCAAGATGCAACAAAAAAATAACGGCCTTTACGAGTAAGGCAATGGAAATCCTCATGAACTACAACTACCCGGGCAATGTCAGAGAGCTGGAGAACATCATAGAGCGGGCGGTAATTCTCGAAAACACCAATCTGATAACCCCTGAAAGCCTGCCGCAAAAGCTATCTATCCTTGCCCCTGATGTCGTAAGGCTTGACGCCATTAAGACCATTGACGAACTCAACAAGGAATATGCCATGAAAATTGTCGAGTATCTCGGAGGCAATAAGACAAAGGCCGCCGAGATGCTGGGAATATCGAGGACAAGCCTCTGGAAGATAATCAAAGAGGAGTGTTAACGTCCGTTTAGATTATAAACGCCCAAGCCGTGCCTGTCATCAACAAATCACTTTAAAATCAATCAGTTATAGCCTGGCATGAATCCTGCACTTATCTGATGTAATTAAGTTAATGAACAAAAATCATGTATCAACAGGAGGAAGCATCATGAAAGGTTATAGAAAGCTCTTAATAGCGGTGGGAAGTTCCAAAGAAGTGATTAAGCAGGGCATGGCGTTGGCGGCGAAAGATAAAAGTTGGGTAACGATTCTTAAGGTTCTGCCGGGCTACGATGGCGACATCAACTTAACTGGCATTAAGAATATCGAGGGGGCGTTAACCTCTGACAGCGACAAGATACGCTCTGAGATAGAGGAGTTCTCGGCCAATAAGCTCTCCCCTGTAAAGACGAGGCTTGAGTACGGCAGCCCGCACGAAAAAATCCTTGAGGCCGCCGAAGAGGAACGCTGCGATTTAATCGTGATGGGCGTACATAAATCCAATCGTATAAAAAGGCTGATACAGGGCAACACGGTTGAAAAGGTGATAGACAATGCCCCATGCCCTGTGTTGTTAGTGAGGATATAACGGCTATGGAAAGAGGAAAGTCATTTAAATTGCTGATATGCACGGACGGCTCCGCGGAGGCCATGAGGGGCATGCGCTACGGGGCAAAGTTAGGCAAGGGTATAGGGGCGGAGATAACGATATTTCACGTGTGTAAGGGTGGCGAAGACGACGCGGAAAGCCGGGACAGAGAGCTGGTTGCCGTCGGCGCTATGGAGGAAAGATTCGGCAGCAAGAGCCTGGGCATGTCTATACCAGAGATACGTTATCTTGAGGAGGCGCGGCTGGGTTTGATAGCGCACGGCTGGATGGCGGAGGACTGGTCAACTGAGCAAGGGGGCAATTTTGACGGCGATCTCTTTGGAGATTTCCAGATAACCCACCGCGGCCCCGGAGGTGAGGTGATACACCTGAAGCTGAAACAGGGCAGAAACGCGGCCGGCGAAATCCTCGACGAAATAGAAAACGGCGGTTACAATCTGGTTATCATTGGGGCGTCAAAACGCAGCGGGTTAAGCAGGATATTTCTATCCTCAGAGGTGCAGAAAGTAGTAGTACACGCCCAGTGTTCGGTACTCGTTGCGAGGGAATTGGAGGCAGGACACGGCCACCTCGTCGGGCTGGACGGCTCTGAGGAGGCCTATGTGATGATGCACAAAGATGTAATGCTGGCCTCACGGTGCAGTTGTCCGGTGTCTTTAATGTCGGTAGCAAGGCGTCCGCAGGATGAGTCAAAGGCCGTAAAAATAGTCGAAGAAGGGCAGAGGATATTAAAGTCATTTGGCCTTGGGGCGGCCGAAATAAAAACTGCCATAGGGGACCCTGTGGAGGAACTCATAAAATATGGCAGAAATTATTCGGTCATCGTACTAAACGGGAAAGGGCAAAGCGGTCTTAAAAAGCGCTTCTTTATGGGCGGGACCGTTTTTAATGTTGTTATAGCCGCAGAAAATTCAGTGATGGTGGTGAGATGATGAAATCAGAAATGAAACATACGTTAACATCAATATTTCCGTTTCTCAAGTGGATTCCGGGCGTAAGAAAGACGTGGAAGGACGACCTGTTCGCGGGTTTGACAGGTGCGGTAGTGGTGCTGCCGCAGGGCGTTGCCTTTGCGATGATAGCGGGGATGCCGCCTGAATACGGCCTTTACTCGGCAATGATACCGGCGGTAATCGCGGCGCTTTTCGGGTCATCGAAACACTTAATATCAGGCCCAACGACAGCCATATCTCTGGTCATATTTGCAAGTATCTCAGCGATGGCCGAGCCTGGCTCAAACCATTACATAGAGCTTGTCCTCCTTTTGACCCTGATGACAGGGGTGTTTCAATTTATACTGGGGGCGGCGCGGTTGGGAGGCCTGATAAACTTCGTCTCCCATTCAGTAGTTATCGGGTTTACCACAGGGGCTGCCATATTAATCGCCTCAAGCCAACTGAAACACCTCTTTGGGCTGCAATACAAAAACGCGGCTGAATTTACCGATAACATAGCGTTGTTGATAAAAAATATCCACGATATCAATATCTACTCATTAGCAACGGCCGTCGTGACACTGTTTATCGTTTTGTTCGTGCGCAAGTTTCGTCCTAAGTGGCCGTCAATGCTCTTTGCGATGGTGGGCGGGGCCGTGCTGACCGTTTCTATGGGCTGGCAGGAAAAGGGTGTAAAGGTAGTTGGAGCGCTCCCTTCGGCCATTCCTCATTTTGGTCTGCCGACCTTTTCGATGGAGTCAATGCGGGTGCTTTCCACGCCGGCGATGGCCATAGCCATGCTTGGACTTATGGAGGCGGTATCCATTGCGCGCTCAGTGGCCCTTAAGTCGGGGCAGAAGATAGACGGCAACCAGGAGTTCATTGGCCAGGGACTGTCAAACATCGTTGGGTCGTTTTTCTCGTCTTATGCGGCCTCAGGGTCATTTACCAGAAGCGGCGTAAACTTCTCAGCCGGTGCGAAATCCCCTGCCGCGGCAATATTCGCGGCCGCGTGGCTTATGGCGATACTAACGTTTGTCGTATCATATGCCGCATACCTGCCCATAGCCGCAATGGCTTCCGTAATACTGGTTGTGGCCTACAACCTCATTGACTTCCACCACATAAAGAGCACATTTCGCCTGTCCAAGCAGGATGCGGCAGTGATGACCGTGACATTTTTATCCACGCTGTTTCTTGAGCTGGAATTTGCCATCTATGTCGGGGCGCTTCTGTCAATAGGCCTGTACCTGAACAAGACAGCGAGGCCAAAGGTGCTTCCAAGAATACCGGAGATTCACAACCGCCAGTTAGTAACCGACCCATTTTTGCCTCAGTGTCCTCAACTGGGGTTGATTATGATAGACGGCGATTTATACTTCGCCGCGATGAGCCATGTTGAGGAAAATATTGCGAGGCTGCAGAGTTTTTCACCAACTCAACACACCATGTTAATCATCTGTTCAAGCATAAACCAGATAGACCTCGCTGGCGTAGAGACCCTTGTCCACATGGTTGACGAGCACAGGCGAAACAACAAGGACATATATTTCTGCGGCATCAAGGCCCCTATGATGAGCCTGATGGAGCGAAGCGGGGCAATAGAGGAAATTCGCAGCGACCATATCTTCGAATCCAAAGAACACGCCATAGAAACACTGGTCTCAAACCTTGACACGGGCGTGTGCAGCGAGTGCCCCCACAGGGTGTTCTGGGAGTGTGACGCCAAAAAGGCTGACGCAAGATCTCATGAGACAGAGACATGTATCCATCTGCCACAAAGTACCGTACTTCAAAGCTAAAACGGAAAAGGCGGACTGGGTTTAAGGGAAAGGGTGAGCGATATCCCCTTTCCCTTTATTCAGCCTGCCTCATTGACAGATGGAAGGAGGGTTGTATATATTTACTCAGGTGGTTATGACAGCAGGTATGTTTTAAGAAATAAATTATGTCCAGAAAGATAATCCTGAGTTTCACGGCGAGTTTTTCTCTCATGGCGATACTGTTCGTTTTGGCCTATGTGGGTTTCATTAAAATCATAGAAGACATCCGAACCCTTGAGACAACAGACAGGGTAAGAAACAAGACCCTTGAAATGAGGAGATATGAGAAGAATTTCCTCAACGGCGACGACTCCGCCGCGGAGGATGTCCTGAATTTCACAGAGGAACTTAGGGACATTGTCCAGTCTGAGAATGTTAAAGTCAGGGCGGACGCCTCGCTTAAGGCGCTAAATGAAAAAATAGGTAAGTACTCCGGCACATTTGAAGATATTCTTGGTAAATCTATTGAATTTCAAAAAGCCAAAGACGAGTTAGTCCGGCAAGGGTCACGCCTCCTCTTTATGCTGCCTCTTGTCAGCACAACATACCGCGAGCATCCCCTTGAAAACATGGAACTGCTCAGGCAAGCGTTTCCACAAAACAATGGCGACGCGATAAATCTCCTTCGCGCCCTCGCCAAAGATGTGGCTGTGTTAAGAAAACAGGGTGACGAACTCATCTCAACGTCTAAAGACCTCGACAGAAGCGCGCGAAACCGAATCGAATATCTTATTAAAATCACGCAGTACAGCGCCCTTGTTATTATACCGGTGTCGTTTGCCCTGGGCATTGCTCTGCTATTTAAGGTAAGCCGAAAGGTGGTAATCCGCCTTAAGGAACTCGAAAACATGATGGACAAGGCCTCGCATGGGTACTTTCCATCTCTTCCTATGGATGGAACTATGGATGAGGTTGAACACCTCAAGGGGGTGTTTAATAAGATGTCTGAGGAGCTGAGGCACCGGCAGGACCAAATCAATAGCAAGGATGAGCAACTGCATCAGTCGCGGCAGCTTTCAGCCCTCGGCACCCTGTCCTCAGGTGTCGCCCATGAGCTGAATAATCCGCTAAATAATATCCACCTCGCCGCCCAAACCCTGCACAGGGTAGTTTCTAAGGGTGCATATCCGGAGATAATCACCGATTCGGTACAAGATATTCACTCTCAAACTATGCGCATGAAAAAAATTGTGGGCGACCTCATGGATTTTGCGAAAAATAAAAGGCCGCAATATGAGCAGTTTGAACTTTACAGCCTCCTCGCTGACACATATAAAAGACTTGGTGCCTCGGCAGACCTGAGCAGGATAGTTTTCTCTATTGAGGGCGATGGATTTATCAGCGCCAGCCGCCCGCAACTGGAGCAGGTGTTTATTAATTTGTTTGTCAACGCGGTTGACGCGATGAGAGGCAGCGGCACCCTTAGGGCAACAATTGCCACAACACCCGACGAGGCGGTAATAAAGATATCAGACACAGGGGCAGGCATAGCAGAGGGGGATATTGAAAGGGTCTTTGAGCCATTTTTTACAAATAAAGGCAGCGGCACAGGACTGGGGCTTTTTATCACATATAACATAATTAAAAACCACAAGGGCACAATCACAGTTGAGAGCGCTCCTGATGTCGGCACCACCTTCACCGTGACACTGCCGCTAAGGGATAAACCGGAGGAGTTGTGAACATACTGATAGCTGAGGACGAGGATGTATCAAGAAAACACCTGATTTACGCGCTGGAAGATGAGGGTTATAGCACACGCGGCGTGACAAACGGGCTATCGGCTTTAGAAGAGATAGAAAAAAGGCAGTATCAGGTAGTCATCACAGATATAAAAATGCCGGATATGGACGGCCTTGAATTATTTTCAATCATCCGGGATAAGTACCCCGAAATCAGCGTTATCATCATAACCGGCTATGGCACGGTGGCGGCGGCGGTGGCAGCCATAAAAGACGGCGCCGAGGATTACATCACAAAGCCATTTAACATAGACGATATGCTTGTTAAATTATCGAAAATAAAAGAGAAGCATTCTATGAAAAGGGAAATCGAGGCGCTAAGGGTATCTGCCGGCCTGTCAGGAAAGATCCCCTTTGTCTTTAAGAGCGCCGCAATGCGGCAGATTATGGATACGATTGATAAACTAAAGAATTCTGACTGTAATGTGATGCTCTCAGGGGCAACAGGCTCCGGTAAGGGGCAGGTATCCAAACTGATTCACCACCTGAGCAGCCGGAAAGACAAGCCATTTATTGGAATCAACTGTGCGGTGTTGACCGAGGAACTGCTTGCCAGTGAACTATTTGGCCACGAAAAGGGTGCGTTTACAGGGGCGGTTGCCGCTAAAAAAGGTCTCATGGAGTTAAGCCACTGCGGTACCTTGTTTCTTGATGAAATATCGGAGATGCCGGTAAACCTGCAGGCGAGACTTCTAAAGGCCATCGAAGACGGCGAGTTCTACCGTGTGGGAGGGACAAAGTTGATTAAGGTAGACGTCAGGTTCATAGCCGCAACCAATCAAAATATCAAAACCCTGACGGCTTCGGGGCAGTTCAGAGAGGACCTGTACTACCGGCTCAATGTCATGGACATGGCAATCCCATCGTTAAGGGAGCGAAGGGACGATATTGCGCCCCTCTGCAGTTTCTTCCTTCAGAAGTATTCTCTGAAATATAAAAAAAACATAACCGCCATAACTCCGGACGCCTTAAAAACACTCATGGAATATGATTTCCCCGGTAACGTTCGGGAACTTGAAAATATAATCGAACGGGCTGTTATCATAGAAACCAAAGAGGCAATAACCAGAGGAAGCCTGCCGCAGGGCATCTCCCTTTTTAAAATTGAGACACTCAACCCGGACAAAATCCTCACGATTGAGCAGCTCACGAAAAATTACATAGACAATGTGATAGAACAGTTTGGCGGCAATAAGTCCATGGCCGCGGACGCCCTCGGCATATCGCGCACCAGCCTGTGGCGGCTGCTTAAAGAGTAGCCAGAGTGCTATATCATTATTTCCCGAATGGACAAACCGGATACCTGCACTCCTTGCAGTTCAAACACAGACCGCCATGTCCCATTTCAGCAAGTGCACGCCTGTCAATATGCTCACCCGCCAAAACACGCGGTAGTATCAGGTCAAATACCGTTATCTTGTGATACATACCACACGCCGGTATGCATAGTATTGGAATCAGGCCATTCATATATGCAATCATAAACATAGCCCCGGGAAGCACCGCAGTGCCGTATAACACGTCCGTAACCGGAAGGCTGCGAACTGCCGCCGATGTGACGTCATCAGGGTCAACTGAAAGCCCCCCCGTAGTTATCAGGAGATCCGCCCCCCCTGCCACAAGCTCCATCAGCTTTTGTGCAATGAACTCCTTGTCGTCCGGTGCGAAGTACTGGCCGACAATAACACCGTTACACTGCCTGATTTTTTCCCTGACCACAGGTAAAAAAGTATCCCGAATCTTGCCCGTGTAGACCTCGTTTCCCGTTATGACAATCCCGGCCTTAGGCCTACGCATTCCCAGTACCGACAACACCTGGGCGTACTGACATTCATTTACTGCCTTATTGATGAGTTCTTTTTTTACTACGAGCGGAACTGCCCGCACACCTCCAACCGTCTGTCCCTTCGCCACCACGGTGTTAGTATGCAAGGTCGCGCACATCACCTCGCCAAGCATATTAAACCCCATGAGCGCGTCTTTATTAACCTTGAAAAGGCCATCAATGTGAGCGACGAGGGTTACCTTTCCCTCCTTAGGTTCAGCGTCGAAGGATACGCCATTTGCCTGGTTGTTTGTCAATGCGTTGGCCATCAATAACGCTGCGTCATTTTCGTGAAGCTCATCGTCTCCTATGTCAAGCAGGAACAGGTGTTCCTTGCCCAGCCTCTCAAGGTGCTCTATGTCCTGGTCTGTTACAACATGGCCTTTTTTGAATGCCCTGCCTTTTAACTCTCCCTGCCTGACTTCCGTAATGTCATGGGCAAGGACAAGACCCACCGACTGGCGCACCGGTACTACCCTTGTGCCCTTATCCATCCTTTCTCCTGTATATACATACGTAGTATTTTGACCACGGGTTATAGTTTAATGCCTCAGCGTCAAACTTGTACACAATATTGTCATAGTAAATCAAATCAACAACCCCGACAAGGTTATAATTTTCAGCGATATAGCTTGTGGCCCAATCGAAAATATAAAGAGGCGCGTTCGGAGCGGGAAGCCACGACGCGGGGATGTTTACAAAGACTATAAAGGCCGGTTTATTTTGTTCAATCTCGCCAGTAATTCCATGTTGCATTTGCAGATTGAACGGCTGGTCTTCCATAAGTCCGTACATGTAAATATAGCCGGTTACCGAACGAATCCCCGAATAAAATAATATCTGCGGTTCTGAACCCAATATGGCAATCCTGTCGCCTTTTTGGGCGTGGCTCTTAAGATATTGCGCTATCTTTATTGATTCGATAAATGGATTCAGGCCGTAGACCTCGCGGGATACCTCATCAGGCGGCAGCTTAAAATACAATTTGCCCTGCACTGTAAAGGTAAATAACATGCCTATCAATAGTACCACAATTGGAAGCATCTTACCCCATGGCTTCATTGCCAGAGCGCTGCTCAGAAGCTCTGTAAAATAAGCGGCCGTTATCGAAATCGCCGGAATCATTAAAACAAAGTAATGTTCCCTGAAATAAAACCCCGCTGATAGAGACAAAAAAGAAAACAGAAAAAAAAGTAGTATGAACAGTCTTCCCTTTTGTCTTTGTTTATAGATGAGGATAAAGAAGCCTATAACGCCGAAAACCCAGAAAACGGTAAAATGGCCAGCCGTCCTCAGGGCCATAATTTTAAATCTCAACAAGCCGTCCATTAACGACAACCTCGATACATATTTGCCTGAATAAGTAAAACACCAAAACCAAAAATTATTGAAGGCCCCACCCCTGTATATAATAAAGACGGCAATGGCAAACGGCACGGCAGACATAACCATCAGGATAAGGCCGTTGATTATGAAATCCTTAAGCCTGCTTCGCATAAAGAAGAGGTATGTGACGGCAAAAAGGATAAAAAATATGCCGTGTTGTTTCATCAAAAAGGCCATCCCTAAACACAGGCCTGAGGCCGCTATAAGCCATCTCTTTTTATCCTCAATGGCCGCATATAAGAAATAAAGGCCCCAAACGGCAAAAAAGGTGACAAAATGCGTGGCGTGAGCCATAAACCCAAGCACCGGCTCACCAAGAGAAATGGCCGCATAAGAGGCCGACGCAACAAGGGCAGCCCGCTCATTAAAAAGCCTCTTAGATAATAAGAATAACGCCGGCAAGACTGCTAAATTTACCGCCATCAGCCCTAAATGAATACCAACAATGCCCCGGCCAAATACAGACATAATCACAGAGTACATAAAGGCGGTACCGGGGAGCTTCATGCTGTAAGCCTCTTTATATGGGATGACGCCATGAGATATGAGCTGCCCCATATAGGCATACTCCCCCTCGTCTCTCTCCAATGGAATGCCGAGCAGCCTGACGCGTATAAAAACGACGGTTATTATTGTTAGGACAAAGAAAGACCCGTACAGTATATTAAGGCTCTTTTCTGAAGAAATGCCACTGCCCACTTTCATGGCGCTATTATAACGGTAACGGATTAAAATATCAAAAAAAAATATCAGGGCAAGAGATTAAGACATTGAGGGCGCCGCCCTCAAACTCCCGCAAGGAGGGTAACCCTCCTTGACCTGTAATTTACGACATCGAGTACTACAATATTGTATTACTCATACAATATTGTAGTAATTTGGCCCAAAAAATACATCCCGCACACCTCATGCGAATAGGAGATCGGCTTAAAC
>JADFXF010000072.1 GCA_015233685.1 Nitrospirota bacterium
TCCAACGTCTCCACTATCTGCCTTAGCGTGGCCGGGTTGAACCCGTCTCTAACTTCTATGCAATATCCCGACCCTATCATCAGATTTAGAGAGGGACTTACTTTTGTCTTTTCCTCAACTATCCTCACAGGATGAAATACGGGCTTTGCCGCAGATTTATCAAATCGTCTCTTACGATAGGCGAACGCTTTTAGCTTCAACTCATGCTGCCGACAGTACTCTGATTGTGTAGTTCCACTTGCCCGCCATGCCTCTATGTGTGCCTTCCAATAGCTGGACGCCTTTGAGACTGATTCCTTCCCTTTCTTCATCATCATGAACCTCCTTGTTTCAGCCCATTATGACACCTGCTACTTCCCCTGTAAAGATGGGGTTTTCTTGACGCTTACGTTAAAGAAACTGGATATCAATTACTATGAGGGAATAGGCAAAATATTAACCATAGACAAATATGGAGGCGATTCAACATTGGTATTTGACTGCGGAATATATGCCTTCTCCTTTGATACACTTCCTAAAGGAATAGAAAGCGGCTCGTATGTGAAGATGCGATTTTATCTGGTATGCGATGAGGACCGTCATTGGCAACTTAGAGTAAATGGTGAACGAATTTCAAAGGTTATCCCCGGTATGGTTTACGACTGGAGATTGAAAGATATATTGATATGGGCAAGAGAGGGCGAAAAAGGAGAGAAATACTTTGAAAACCTGCCTGTTGCGTACGTATCTCCTAAAGGAGAGATATATAAAAGACTCAGAGGAACCAATGCGCGTTATGACACTGGGGGTTATGATACCAATTATATTTTGATATGTGAGATGCTGTGATATGTTGGGATATTACCATATGAACATAGAGAAAAACTCGGCAAAACGTAGGGCACTCTTTCTTCGGTAATAATAGCGTGGGTTGCCCTGACTCGGGGCTTGCCTATCTGAATCTGAAATATGGTATAATTACACATGGACGAAATCGAATACTACATGCCGGAGGGGTTTCTAATCTCCACCGCCGGGGCGGCCGTGAAAAAGCCAGGACGTAAGGATATTGTTATTATCTACTCTACCGTCAGCGCTGTTGCCTCCGCCGTGTTTACCTCGAATCTCGTTAAGGCCGCCCCCGTTATTTTAGACGCCGAGAGGATAGTCGGCGGCAAGGGTAGGGCAATCGTTGCCAATAGCGGTAACGCTAACGCCTGCACCGGCAAGCGCGGTATCAAAGATGCTCAGAGGATGTCTCTTGCCGTCTCAGGGACTATAAAGAATTGCCCCGACTCCGAGGTGTTCGTAGCCTCAACAGGTGTCATCGGCACCCCGCTTCCTATTTTTAGCATGACCCCAAAAATCAGAGAGGCCGCAAAACATATCGGGGACTCAACGCTGCTTGACGCCGCCCGCGCCGTCATGACCACCGATTCGTTTCCCAAAATAGCCTCGAAACGGCTTACCATCTCCGGTAAAACCGTAACCATTGCGGCTATCGCAAAAGGCGCCGGTATGATTTGCCCAAACATGGCCACAATGCTCTGCTTTGTCCTGACAGACGCCTCTATCACTAAAGACGCCCTCGACGAGGCGCTTACTTTGGCCTGTGATAACTCCTTTAACCGCATCACCGTAGATGGAGATATGAGCACCAATGACACTATCCTTGTCCTCGCAAACAGGCTTGCCGCAAACACCACCATCCGCTCTGGCACTTACAGCTTCGACGCTTTTACATACGCCCTTTCAGAAGTCCTGATGAGCCTCGCCGAGATGGTCGTAAGAGACGGCGAAGGGGCCACTAAGGTAATGAGGGTGCTGGTAAAAGGCACACAATACAAACGCGACGCCCTGATTATCGCAAGGGCAATAGCAAATTCTCCATTGGTTAAAACGGCCGTTTACGGCTGTGACGCTAACTGGGGACGGGTTATTGCCGCCGCCGGTTCCTCTGGAGTTGCCTTCGACCCCAATACTGTTGATATATTTTTTGGCAACGTAAGGGTGGCTAAAAAGGGGCTGACAACCAACAAAGACGCGGAGGCCGCAGAGGAGTTAAAGGCTGACACCGTGACAATTACGATAGACTTCAAGATGGGCAAGGCATCCGCGCAGGTGTTAGGCTGTGATTTGACAGAGGAGTACATCAAAATCAATGCCGACTACAGGACTTGAAATTATAGCTATAAGAATGTCTGCTAATTGTAATTATAACATCGTCTGATAAAGATAATTTTAATTAACTTACCTACTACAACTTGACAAGCAAATTCGTTTGTGCTAACATAAATCCATAAGCGCCTCGTTCCTCCCCCAAAACCGTCGCCCGTTAGCGGGCGGCGGTTTTATTTTGTTGTGGCCAAGGGCCAAGGGGCAGATGTTGGCGGTAACAATAGTATTTATCAACCGGCTCAAAATTTTTTGAGAAAAAACAATTGCAAATCGGTTATAATAGCGGTCTATGGCTAGGTATCGGAGACTGTCCGGTGTTTGGATAACTGAAACTGGTTGTTTTAAAAGGGAGATTTTAAATAAGTTGGAAAAGGCCCCCATATGAACGCCCTCGTTACTGGTGGGACGGGTTTTATTGGCAGCCACTTGGTTGAGGAACTTATCAGGCGGGGATATAATGTCTCGTGTCTTGTTCGCAACACATCAAGGCTCTCATGGTTGGAAGGTTTTCCTGTTACCCTTATTCAGGGCGACTGCCGGACTGTTGAGCCGTTGAGGGATTGTCCTGGTGATTTTGATTATATTTTTCATCTTGCCGGGGTTACGAAGACCTCGTCCTCCGATGAGTTCTATTGCACGAACTCTAAAGGCACTGCCAATTTTTTAGAGACAGTCAGGCACAATAATAAGATCAAGAGGTTTGTCTATCTCAGTACGCTTGCGGCCGCCGGGCCGTGCAGGGACGAAGTTCCCGCCAATATCTCCTCAATACCGCAGCCTGTCTCGGACTACGGCAGGAGTAAGCTTGAGGCCGAACAATGTGTTCTCAAGTATAAAGATGATATTCCTGTTACGATTATTCGCCCGCCTGCCGTCTATGGACCCAGAGACAAGGACATGTTCATCATCTTTAAGATGATTTATCATGGTGTATTCCCTCACTGGGGCGACTCTTACTACTCCATGATCTATGTCGAGGACCTTGTCAGGGCGGTCGTAGATTCTGTTGACACTGATAAGGCTATAGGAAATATGTACTATCTTTCTGACCTTAACATCTACAGCGCTTTCGACATCGCCAACGCTATAGCCGAAGAGCTAAACTGCCATTATCTGAAGATAAGAGTCCCAAAATTTCTTATGCATCCTATTGCCAGTATCTCCGAAAAAATCTTAAAACATAGTATAATCAACTCAGACAAGATTAGAGAGTTAAACTATACCCATTGGACGTGTAACAGCGACAATGCGATGAATGACCTCGGTTTTGACCCTAAAGTCTGTTTAAAGGAAGGTATTAAGTGGACGGCAAACTGGTACAAGATACACAAATGGCTGTAAACAAGGGCATTTTTGACAAATGCTATCGTTTTGACCTTGCGAAGGGGTATATATCATCAGGCCTGTATCCCTACTTCAGGCCGATAGAGAGCGCCCAGGACCCTGTTGTCGTTATGTATGGCCGGAGGGTTATCATGGTTGGCTCAAACAATTATCTCGGGCTTGCGAACCATCCCAAGGTCAAAGAGGCTGCTATTGCGGCCACCATGAAGTATGGCACCGGCTGTGCTGGCTCACGGTTTTTAAACGGCACTCTGGACATCCATGTCCAGCTCGAAGAGAAACTTGCACGCTTTATTGGCAAGGAGGCCGCGTTGATATTCACAACGGGCTTTCAGGTGAACCTTGGGGTCATCTCTGCCCTTGTCGGCAAGGACGATGTAGTTGTCCTTGATAAGCTTGACCATGCCAGTATAATTGATGGCTGCCGCCTCTCTTACGGTGGTTTAAGGAAATTCCGCCACAATGACATGGAAGACTATGAGCGTGTGCTTGCCGATTCAAAAGGCAAGGGAACGCTTACTGTGGTTGACGGCGTATTCAGCATGGAAGGGGACATCGTAAACCTGCCTGCCCTTGTGAAAATAGCAAAAAAATACGGCTCCAAAATCATGATAGATGACGCTCACGGCATAGGTGTGCTTGGAAAGACCGGACGCGGCACCGCGGAGCATTTCGGCCTCGAAAAAGAAGTTGATTTGATTATGGGCACATACAGCAAGTCCCTTGCCTCAATAGGCGGCTTTATCGCCGGAGACAAGGACATCATCCACTACATCAAGCACTTTGCCAGGCCGCTGATTTTCAGCGCAAGCCCAACCCCCGCCTCAGTCGCCTCGGTAAGTGCGGCAATTGATATTATCGAATCTGAGCCTGAGAGGATTGCGGCACTGTGGCGTAATACCTATAAAATGCTTGCTGGATTTAAGGGTATGGGGTTTGAGGTCGGCCTTACTGAAAGCCCGATAATCCCAATCCTGGTCGGCGACGATATACTGGCCTTTAAGATGGCCATGAGGCTTCAGGAGATGGGCGTTTTTGTAAATGTTGCCGTCAGCCCGGCGGTCGCCCCAGGCAAGGCCCTTGTCAGAACCAGCTATATGGCCACTCATACGGACGAACATCTTGACATCGTCCTTGACGCGTTTCAGAAAATAGGAAAAGAGTTTGGGGTCATACAATGAGCGAACCTATTACTGTTGCCGCGGTAACGAATCCTAAGGAGCTGAGTCTCTTTATTAAATTGCCGCTGCTCCTTTACTCGGGTGACCCATTATACAGCCCTCAACTGACTAAAGACTTAAAGCATCACTTTTCAAATGAGAACCCATTTCTTGGATTTTCCACAGTAAAATATTATCTGGCCTTCAGGGGCAAGCCCAACGGCGAAAAAAACTGCGTGGGCAGGATTGCCTCAATCATAAATAGGCGCCACCTTGAGTTTCATAACGACGGCGTGGGGTTTTTTGGATTTTTTGAGTGCGTTAATGACGCGGCCGTGACGGCCTCATTACTTGACGCTGTAAGAGGGGACCTCAGGCAAGCCGGTCTCCCTATCATGCGCGGCCCTATGAGTTTTTCCACCAACGAGGAATGCGGTTTTTTATTAGATGGGTTTAATCTCCCGCCGATGATTATGACGCCGTATAATCCGCCATATTACAATGATTTAATGCGCGGCTACCCGATGGACAAGGTAAAGGACCTCTACGCCTATATCATGGATGTCCCTGAGGTTATGCCGGAGAAGGTCTATCGCGCCGCCGTGATTGCCGAAAAACGTGGCATCACAGTCAGGAATATCTCTATGAATGACTTAAACGAAGACCTTATGAAGTTCAAGGATTTATATAACGCGGCGTGGAAGGCAAACTGGGGCTTTGTCCCGATGACCGACGAGGAGATTGTTTACACGGGAAAGCAGATGAAGCAGATAATCTACCCTGAGACTGTCGCCATTGCCAGCTATGGCTCTGAGACGGTGGGTTTTCTGGGTCTCATTCCCGACGCCAACCTTGTCCTTAGGGCTATGGGTGGGAAAATGAATCCCATTACGATAGCCAAGGCGCTTTATTTATCGAAAAAAATCAGGGACGCCCGTCTCATGCTCCTCGGTACGAAGGCAGAGTTCAGAAACAAGGGAGTTGACGGCCTTCTGTTTCGCGAGGCATTTAAGGGCTGCAAAAAGCACAAGATAGAAAGGGTAGAGTTTTCGTGGATATTAGAAGACAACCTCCCTGTTCAAGCGCTTATCAGGATGATAGGCGGCACACTGTATAAGACATACCGTATATACGAAATCGCTGTCTGATAATGTGTTATCATTAACAAATTTATGCTCATGGGCGAGTAAAGGGGGCGGGTAACTGTCGCCATTTTGACCGGGTTGCACAAGATTTCCTAAAGTGATTTTGATTTCTGTCCACAAATTATTTTACTATAGGTGGAGAAAGGCAATCTGCTACAGGAGGAGCCGAACATGGGCAATGGCACATTAAGCAAACCAATATTCCCTATCGTAGTTTTGATATTAACAATCCTTTGCCTCAGCACGTTAGCAGCAGCGAATGTACCTGCAGAGTCACCCTCTGCCGCACAATCATACGGCAAACTGCCGATAGCCTTTGAGGCAAACGAGGGGCAGACAGACCCGAAAGTCAAATATACTGCTAAAGGGCAGGGATATACCCTTTTTCTGACGCCTCAGGAGTTTGTGCTGGGTATGGTAACTCATAACGCAGAGAAGGACAAGATAAAAGTGGCCGCTGTCCGGATAAAATTTGTAAGTTCAGACACTAAAACAATAACCGGTGTTGACGAGCTTGAGGGGAAATCCAACTACTTTATCGGCAACGACCCTCAGAAATGGCGTACTAATGTGCCGACATACCAAAAAGTGAGATACGAAGAGATATATCATGGCATTGACCTCGTTGTTTACGGCAACCAACGGCAGATAGAATACGATTTTGTTGTCGCTCCTCACGCCGATTATAAGCAAATTTCCTTCAGGGTCGAAGGAGCTAAAACGCTGAAGACAGATAATGGCGGCAACCTGATAATCGCCGCAGCAGGCGGTAAAATGCTCATGCACAAGCCCCTCGTCTATCAGGAAACAGACGGACTACGGCAGGAAATCAAGGGCAGGTATGCGCTTGGCAAGGGGAATCTGGTAAGTTTCAACGTGGCCGCGTATGACAAGGATAAGGCATTGGTTATTGATCCCACACTTGCCTATTCCACGTATCTTGGCGGTAGTAATAGCAGCAGTTATGGTGATCGTGGCAACGGCATAGCGGTAGATTCCTCAGGCAACGCCTATGTGGTCGGATACGCATACTCAACAGATTTTCCAACAACAACCGGCGCATATCAGACTACTCTGAAAGCAAACCCTAATGCCTTTATAACAAAACTAAACGCCACCGGCACCGCCCTTGTGTACTCTACATACCTCGGCGGCAGCGGCAGCGGCGGCAGCAGCAGTTATGGTGATACTGGCAATGCCATAGCGGTAGATTCCTCTGGCAACGCCTATATTACCGGGGCTGCATACTCAAGAGATTTTCCTGTAACAACCGGCGCATATCAGACTACTCTGAAAGGAAGCAATAACGCCTATATAACGAAACTAAACGCCGCCGGCAATGCCCTCGTTTATTCTACGCTGATTGGCGGCAGCAATACCAATCTTGGCGATTCCAGCTATGCCATAGCGGTAGATTCCTCCGGCAACGCCTATATTACCGGGACTGCAACCTCAACAGATTTTCCCACAACAACGGGTGCATTTCAGACTACTTTATTTGACCGTGCTGCGTTTGTAACCAAACTAAACGCCGACGGTACTGCCCTTGTGTATTCTACGCTGCTTGGCGGTCATAATACAGATTATGGCTGGGGTATAGCAGTAGATTCCTCCGGCAACGCCTATGTTACCGGAATGGCATGGTCAACAGATTTTCCCACAACAACGGGTGCATTTCAAACTACTCAGAAAGGGTCAAATTTTAATGGCTTTATAACGAAACTAAACGCCAGCGGAACCGCCCTTGTTTACTCTACTTATCTTGGCGGTAACAGCGGTGATTATGGCTACAGCATAGCAGTAGATGCCTCAGGCAACGCCTATGTCTCTGGAACTGCGTACTCATCGGATTTTCCAACCACAACCGGCGCGTTTCAGACCACTCTGAAAGGACGCTCTAACGCGTTTATCACAAAACTAAACACTAGCGGCACAGCCCTTGTTTATTCTACGCTGCTTGGCGGTAGTAGCGGTGGCCCTTACGCTGATGAGGGTAACGGTATAGCGGTAGATTCCTCCGGCAATGCCTATATTACCGGGACTACCTCCTCAACAGATTTTCCTGTAACAACGGGCGCGTTTCAATCTACTCTGAAAGGAGCCACAAACGCGTTTATAACCAAACTAAACTCCACCGGCACTGCCCTTGTTTATTCTACTTTTCTTGGCGGTAGTATTAGTGGCAACCTTGGTGATACTGGCAGCGGCATAGCAATAGATTCCTCAGGCGACGCCTATGTTACCGGATTTGCAAAATCAACGGATTTTCCAACAACAACCGGCGCGTTTCAGACCACTCTGAAAGGGGCATACAATACTTTTATAACAAAGTTATCGCTTTCATCGCCGGATTATTACTATAAGCTGAGTGTGAGCAAATCCGGAAGTGGTACAATAACAAGCTCACCATCGGGTATAAGCTGCGGTTTGACATGTTCTTCCACATATACGTCAGGCACATCGGTAACGCTGACGGCAACTGCCGGTGCCGGTTCTGCCTTTTCAGGTTGGACAGGGTGTGATTCCACAAGCAGCGATCAATACCAATGCACTGTTAATATGTCATCGGCCAAAACTGTAACAGCAACATTTACGTCGTCGTCAACGACTTACATTCTTACCACATCGAAGACCGGCACGGGCACGGGCACGATTACAAGCTCACCATCGGGATTA
Source organism: Nitrospirota bacterium (assembly GCA_015233685.1). Classification (GTDB taxonomy): domain Bacteria; phylum Nitrospirota; class Thermodesulfovibrionia; order Thermodesulfovibrionales; family Magnetobacteriaceae; genus Magnetominusculus; species Magnetominusculus dajiuhuensis. The sequence goes on from JADFXF010000072.1 coordinate 8,483, forward strand.
AACTGTGTCTCAAATTATACTTCATGTACGTGGTCTTATACGTCCGGCACATGGGTAACGCTGACGCCAACACCGGATAACAACTCGGTTTTTTCAGGCTGGTCAGGGTGTGATTCGACAAGCGGTTCTCAGTGTATTGTCACAATGTCGGCGGCAAAAACCGTAACGGCAACCTTTACGGCATCGTCGTCAACTACTTATGCCCTTACTGTAACGAAATCAGGCACGGGGTCAGGTACTGTAACGCCGTCAAGCGGAGCCATCAGTTGGAGTGGCAGCACCGGCACCGCGTCATATACCGCCGGTCAATCTGTAACACTAACGGCAGCTGCCGCTTCCGGTTCAGCTTTTTCAGGCTGGAGCGGGTGCGATACGTCAAGCGGCACTTCCTGTACCGTTGCTATGTCGGCAAATAAGTTTGTAACGGCAACCTTTACGGCGTCTACAACCACCTATGCCCTTACTGCCGCTAAGACCGGCACGGGCACGGGCACGATTACAAGTTCACCATCGGGAATAAGCTGCGGTTCAAATTATATTTCATGTTCGTGGTCATATGCGTCAGGCACATCGGTAACACTAATGGCAACACCGGATAACAACTCGGTTTTTTCAGGCTGGTCAGGGTGTGATACGTCAAGCGGCACTTCCTGTACCGTTGCGATGTCATCGGCAAAAACCGTGACAGCAACCTTTACGTCATCCGGGGCATCAGACAGTGCAACCGCCAGAGCGGCAATTAATGCGATATATAGCGAATATGCGTCGTGGTTTGGGACAACATCCGGAAGTCTATACGTTGGCACGTCCGGTTCAACCTCATACTATTGCCAATGGTTTACCAATGGAGCCGCCCTTGTTGCCTGGACAGATGGGACTATTTATACTTATTACAACGGTACATGGTACAGTTTAGGCGTAAGCTGGCAACTGTTAGGAAAGGCGGCCACAGGGATTACCGCAATCTATAATCAATACACGTCGTGGTTTGGGACGACATCCGGAAGCATATACATTGGCACGTATGGTTCAGCCTCCTACTATTGCCAATGGTTTACCAATGGAGCCGCCCTCGTAGCCTGGACAGATGGGACTATGCTTACTTATTACAACGGTACCTGGTACAATTTAGGGGTAAACTGGAAGTAACAAAGGATATAAATCCCGAAATCTACGGCCCTGGCGGCATTTGTATTAAACGGAAAAGACGGCTTATTCCATTTCTAAATCATACCTACAATAATATATTTTATCTCACTCCGCGACAAAAAATTGTCATCACCCTTCTTGTCTTGTCGTCATTCCGGCTTGTCCGGAATCGTATTTGGCTTGAGGATGTGCTGAG
>JADFXF010000073.1 GCA_015233685.1 Nitrospirota bacterium
CTTCCAATAGCTGGACGCCTTTGAGACTGATTCCTTCCCTTCCTTCATCATCATGAACCTCCTTGTTTCAGCCCATTATGACACCTGCTACTTCCCCTGTAAAGATGGGGTTTTCTTGACGCTTACATTCTTATAACATAATCATCTATTTGAATCATCCTGAGCTTGTCGAAGGATTCCCGATTTGTGGGAACGTGCGAAAGAAAAGGAGCATCCTTCGACAGGCTCAGGATGATTCGATTGTTATAGAAATCATATTACTTCTATGAACGCATTTTGGTATTAGTGGCTATGTTTGCTATGCTCAAAGGCATTTCTTAAATAGACCTGCTGTCTAAGCTGTTAGGACTGGTTAAGTAAAAAGCCCCCAACTATTAATCGGAGGCTTTTCAACCTTATCTTCTCATGCAGACACCATTTATACTCGAACCTTTAACACAAACAGAACCGGGGCCGCAGTCTGTGTCAAACGAACAGGTGTTCCCATAAGTTCTGTTTGGGTCTGTAGGGGAATATACCGGTTTATTGTCATACTTATTACCAGGGGACATTCCACCCATGCACACACCAACTAAAGAACCATTTTTAACACAACTACTACCAGGGTTACAATCAGTGTCATAATCACAGGCAAAACAACATCCACAATACAAGATGAGACATAAAATTATTAAAACCATATACTTTTTCATTTTCACTACTCCCCCTTATCGTGCAAGTACACTATACACACTTTGTGTTTCAGGCTCTTTTGTCTACTATATTCAGTGAGCATCTTTTTCGAGCATCCTTGCCTTAGCCAAATTACGTTGATATTCTAATACTGTCATCTGTGCTTTTAGAAGATCATCCCATCCACCATTAAAATTATTAGAACTATTAACGCCGCCACCACTATTGGGATAGTTAGGTTGAGAATTAACCGCAGCATTGCTATTGTTTTGGTTTTTGCAATAATCACTTTGCCTTACAGAGTTATCGGCTACTTCCTTTATGTTTACACACGTTTGTTTGCTTGAATTACAGAGATATTTGCCACTTTTAGCTATACAATCCACATGTACAACAGTGTTGTCTTTACATATTATATCGGCAGCATTAGCATTTAACGACAAACCCATTGTTGATAGTATTTCTGCACCAATAGCCAATATCATAGCAACTCTCTTCATATCTACCTCCGTTTTATGTTCTCTTCTATTTTACAGCTTATCAGCATTTGAAGCAATCCATAACACCGTATAAATCGTAATATCTTAATTTTTTATCTCATCTATCGCTTCAGATGCTGAATATGTTATCATCATCCACGAGTTTATTGTACTCAATCTGGTAATTTTGTGTCAATGAGGTTTTAAGGTAGGCATATACGAATGTATATTGTTCAAAAATTTTGTCAAGTGGGTAATTACAAATTAAAATAAGACCCAAAGGAGGATTAACAGAACACTATGAAAACTATCAAAGGCACATGCGGCAACATAAGGCCGTTAAAAAAGGAGTTTTTTGAGAAGGCACAAAGTAGGCTTGATATATTAACCAAACCACAGGGCAGCCTCGGGCTGCTGGAGCGCTTTGCCGCTCGTCTTGTTGCCATATACGAAGACACAATGCCGGAGATACCGAAAAAGGCGGTCTTTGTGTTTGCCGGTGACCACGGGGTGGCAGAGGAGGGCGTGTCGGCGTTTCCGGCTGAGGTTACGCCCCAGATGGTGCTTAATTTTCTAAGAGGCGGGGCGGGGATTAATGTCCTTGCCAGACACGCGGGGGCTGACGTGCTGGTTGTTGATGCCGGCGTGAATTACGATTTTAAGGATTGTCCGGGACTGATACAAAAAAAGGTGGTCTATGGGACAAGAAATATGGCCAAAGGCCCGGCCATGACCCGCGATGAGGCAATAAAATGTGTAAATGTTGGAATCTCCCTTGCCCACGAATATGCCCAAAAGGGCGTCAGGATGTTCGCAACCGGAGAAATGGGCATAGCCAACACAACGCCGTCCTCCGCAATGGCCGCCGTGATTACTGGAAGGCCGGTTGCTGAGGTGACAGGAAGAGGCACGGGGATAGGCGACGCGGAGCTGTCTAAGAAGATCGCCGTGATAGAGCGCGCCATAGCGGTCAACGCCCCTGACCCGAAAGACCCAATAGATGTGCTTATGAAGGTGGGCGGGGCGGAGATAGGTGCGATAGCCGGTTTGTGCCTCGGTGCGGCAGAGCTGCGGCTTCCAGTTGTGATAGATGGTTTTATCTCTACCGCCGGGGCGGTTGTCGCCTATGGCCTGAATGAAACGGTGAAGGAGTATATGTTTTCCGCCCACCGTTCACATGAAATAGGACACAGGGCGATTTTAGCGCACATGGGGTTGATGCCCATGCTGGAGCTGGATATGAGGCTTGGCGAGGGCACGGGGGCGGCCATAGCGATGACCATACTGGACGCGTCGCTGAAGATTTACCGGGAGATGGCTACGTTTCAGGACGCCGGTGTTTCGGATAAATCATGAACGTGACCAATAGGCCGTGAAATAATTTACCAATGAAGTGTATAATAGCCTATGTCCAGGGCAAATTCAGACGGCACATCGCATAGGATAGTCATAGGCGACAGTCGGCATATGGACGCAGTCGCCGATGAGAGCGTCCATATGGTAGTCACCTCGCCGCCTTATTGGCAGTTGAAGGACTACGGCACGGACTCACAGGTTGGCTTTAACGATACGTATGAAGATTATATCAACAACCTGAGTGTCGTCTGGAGCGAGTGTGCGCGCGTCCTTCACAAAGGTTGCCGTCTTTGCGTTAATATAGGAGATCAATTCGCGCGTGCGGCATACTACGGCAGATATAAGGTGATACCCATACGAACCGAGATTATAAAGTTCTGTGAAAGCGCCTCTATGGACTACATGGGCGCTATAATATGGCAAAAAGTAACCACCTGCAATACCAGCGGTGGGGCTACGATAATGGGCTCGTTCCCGTACCCAAGAAACGGGATTATCAAGCTGGACTATGAGTTCATCCTTATCTTTAAAAAGCACGGCGACCCACCACCAGTTTCAAAGGCGATAAAGGAGCAGGCTGCCCTTACCACAGAACAGTGGAATACGTATTTCAGTGGACACTGGCACTTCCCCGGCGAAAAGCAGACTAAACACCTCGCCGCCTACCCGCTTGAGCTGCCCACGCGCCTTATCCAGATGTTTACATTTGTTGGAGAGGCCGTCCTCGACCCGTTTTTGGGAAGTGGGACTACCGCGCTTGCCGCCCAAAATCTAAACCGGAACTCCATAGGATATGAAATCAACGAGGAGTTCATCCCTATGATAAAAGATAAACTCTCAATAGGCCAGGACTTGTACAGTAATGCCGCATATACGATAGAAAATGCCTCACCCGCGGCGATAAGCCCTGAGGAGAAAATCGCGGCGCTGCCATATATATTCAAAGACCCACTGAGGATTAATTTAAAGGTAAACCCCAAACGCGTGAGATTTGGCTCGACCATAGACAGCGAAAAGCACAAGCGTGAGACTTACTACAGGGTGAAGGAAGTCCAATCCCCGCAGCGTATAGTATTAAGCAATGGCGCGTTAATCACGCTGATAGGTGTGGTAACAATTGAGGCCATGAGGGAAAAGGCGCAGGAGTTTTTAGATGATTTAACAAAAGGCCAGCGAGTATTTATAAAATATGATAAACTCATACCTGATGAGACGATGTGCTATTTATTTTTAAGCAATAAGACATTTGTCAACGCCCGTCTGATAAAGTCCGGCCTCGTCGGACCAGACACCAGCGCGGCATATAAACACAAAGAGAGGTTTTTGAGATATTTAAGCGAAAGAGCCACATAACAACAGGAGGCATTGAGATGACGAAGGACAAAGACAAGGACAAAGATAAGGACAAGAACAAGGAAAAGGCAATAGAGGCGGCCATTGCGCAGATAGAGAAGAATTTCGGCAAAGGCTCAATAATGAAACTTGGCGCAGACGCCATAGCCGAAGGGATAAAGGTAATCCCAACGGGTTCACTCACGCTTGACCTTGCAACCGGCGTAGGGGGAATCCCACGGGGAAGGGTGACAGAGATATATGGCCCTGAGTCCTCCGGCAAGACCACCCTGGCCCTGAGCACCATAGCACAGGCGCAAAAAACGGGCGGTGTGGCGGCCTTCATAGACGCTGAACACGCCCTTGATGTCAGTTACGCAACGCGTATAGGGGTGAAGGTTGGGGATTTGCTCATCTCTCAGCCTGACAGCGGCGAACAGGGCCTTGAGGTGTGCGAAACCCTTGTAAGGAGCAATGCCCTTGATATTATAGTTATTGATTCGGTTGCCGCCCTTGTGCCGCGGGCAGAGATAGAGGGCGACATGGGAGACCAACTGCCGGGGCTTCAGGCAAGGCTTATGAGCCAGGCACTGAGGAAACTGACATCCGCCATATCCAAGAGCAACACGGCGGTGATTTTTATAAATCAGATAAGACACAAGATTGGCGTGATGTATGGAAGCCCTGAGACCACCACTGGGGGCAATGCGCTGAAATTTTACTCCTCCCTGCGCCTTGACATAAGAAAGATAGACAGCATCAAGGTAAATCAGGAGGTAATGGGGGGGCGCGTAAGGGTAAAGGTACAGAAAAACAAGGTAGCCCCGCCGTTTCGGCAGGCCGAGTTCGATATTTACTACAACGAAGGCATATCAAAGGCCGGAGAGTTGGTTGACATCGGCGCTGACAAGGGAATAATCGAACGCGCAGGCACATGGTACAGCTACGGCAGCACCAAACTTGGCCAGGGCAGGGACAACGCAAAGAAATACCTCCTTGATAACGAGGCCATTATGTCTGAAGTAGAGGCCAAAATTCGTGAGCATGGACACATTTCTATTGCCGAAATTGTCCCCGAGGAAGAGTAAAAGAGGAAGGATGAGAGCTGTCCCGAACATTAAGAGTTACGCGATTAAATTGCTTAGCATTCGCAACAGGAGCGAACTTGAGCTTAAAACGAGACTACGTGAAAAGGGCTACGACGAGGAATTGATTGAAGGCACTATCGGACAGCTTAAGGCAGCCGGTCTCATAGACGACCAAAAGACGGCCGAATACATCATGCGCTACTGCAAAGAGGGGAAGATGCTCGGTGAAAATGGCTCAAAATACTACCTCAAAAAGCGCGGCATTCCTGACGAGATAATCGCCCGGATGGCCATATCTGCTGAGGAGCAGATGGAAATGGCAATAAAACTTATCGGCAAGAAAGAAAGGGCTTTAAAAAAACTGCCATTAAAGGTTAAAATCAACAGGCTCTACGGTCAGCTCCAGAGGAAGGGTTATGACTATGGGATAATCCAGAGGGCCATAAGACAATATGAAGGGCTGTGTGACCCTGAAGAGGGGCTATGTGAATATGAGGAGTCGGCAGAGATGGCAAAGGCTGGGAAGAGATGAAGGGAAAAGAGATAAGGCAGCGGTACTTGGAGTATTTCCGTGAACGAGGGCACGAAAGGGTAAAAAGCTCTTCGCTTATACCTAAGAATGACCCGTCACTCCTGTTTACAAGCGCCGGTATGGTGCAGTTTAAGGGCGCTTTCTTAGGGACTGACGCACCAGGCTACAGCCGCGCCACGTCGTGCCAGAAGTGTATGCGCGCCGGAGGCAAGCAAAGCGACATAGAAAATGTCGGCTTCACCGCACGCCATCACACGTTTTTTGAGATGCTTGGGAATTTTTCGTTCGGGGATTACTTCAAAAAAGACGCCATAGTCTTTGCGTGGGAACTCCTGACGGGTTGGTATAAACTACCCAAAGATAAACTCTGGGTATCCGTGTTTGAAAATGACGAAGAGGCTATAACCCTATGGACAGAGAATACGGAGTTAAAAAAAGATAAGATCGTGAGGCTTGGGGCGAAGGATAATTTTTGGCAGATGGGAGACACTGGCCCCTGTGGCCCGTGCTCAGAGATAATCATAGACCAGGGCGAGGCTATGGGGTGTGGGCGGCCTGAGTGCGCCGTCGGATGTGACTGCGACAGGTATCTGGAGCTATGGAATCTGGTATTCATGCAATACGACAGGGCGGTGGACGCCACGCTCACTCATCTTCCTAAACCCAGCATAGACACGGGCATGGGGCTTGAGCGTATTACTAGTGTCCTGCAAAAGAAACTGAACAATTTTGATACCGATATATTTGCGCCAATCATAGAGGCCATAACCACGAAGGCCCACGTCACTTATGGAAAAGACAAGTCGCATGACGTATCAATCAGGGTGATAGCAGACCATATCAGGGCGGTCACGTTTTTGCTGTCTGAGGGGCTGATGCCGTCAAACGATGGCCGCGGCTATGTGGCAAGGCGTATTATTCGCCGCGCGTCAAGGCACGCCCGAAAACTAGGCGTAGGGAAGCCCTTCCTGCACAGATTAATACGCGCCGTTGTTGAGGCCTCAGGGGATGTCTATCCTGAGCTGTCAAAAGAGAGGGAGCGCTCAGAGGAGATATTAAAATTTGAAGAGGAGAGGTTTTTCAGGACGCTTGATCAAGGCTCAGAGCTGCTCGATGAGATAATCGCCTCGGTGAAAGTTGAAGGACTGGGCGTTATCCCGGGTGGTGAGGCCTTTCGGCTTTATGACACATATGGCTTCCCGATGGATTTAACGATGGAGGCGGCCAAAGAAAATGGCCTCGCGGTTGATGAGGATGGCTTCAATGAGGAAATGAAAAAACAGAGGACGCGGGGAAAGCTCTCATGGGCGGAAGACCAGGCAGGGATAAGCGGCGTGGTGAGTTCCATCTATAACAACGCCGTAAGGATAAGCGGCGAGACATATTTTCTTGGTTATGAGCTTTTAGAGACCGACTCTGTAGTCAATCTCATTCTTAAAAACGGCGAACCGGTGGATGTTCTACACAAGGGGGATGATGCCGAGATAATCCTCGACAAGTCGCCATTTTACGGGGAGTCCGGCGGTCAGGCCGGTGACAGGGGCATTATTCAAACTGATAGGGCAACTCTTGAGGTCAGAGACACAAAAAAGACCCCCAATAATTTAATCATACATAAGGTTCATGTAAAAACCGGCTCTTTAAGGCAGTCTGAGGCCGTCTCATGCAGGGTTGATAAGAAGCTCAGGGCTGCCACAATGCGCAACCACACGGCGACACACCTTCTTCAAGCGGCGCTCAGGAGCCTGATAGGCGACCATATAAAGCAGGCCGGTTCACTTGTCACCCCTGACAGGCTGCGTTTCGACTTCACGCATTTTTATCCCATTACAGAAGAGGAGAAACACAAGATTGAGGACATGATAAATGGCAAAATACTGGAAGACCTGCACGTGGCAACGCACACAATGGGCATAAACGAGGCCATAGACTACGGGGCAACGGCGCTGTTTGACGAGAAATACGGCTCTGAGGTGCGCGTGGTAGAGGTGGAGGGTTTTAGTAAGGAACTCTGCGGCGGGACACACTGCCAGATGACGGGACAGATAGGCCCGTTTATGATTATAGCGGAGGGAAGCATTGCCTCAGGCGTGAGGAGGATAGAGGCAATAACCGGCACGGCAAGCCTCGCCCTTGCGCGGCATAAAATCGCTGAATTAAAGACGGTCTCAGAGTTATTAAAGACAGAAACGCCGCTTGAGAAACTCCCTGCAATAATAAAAAGGTTAAAAGAGCTTGAAAAGGAACTCCAGTCTCTGAAGACAAAGGACATGGGACGCGACATATCGTCATTTCTGCACGCGGTAAAGGAAGTTGATGGCGTAAAGGTACTGGTTTCAAAACGGGACGGGCTTGACCAAAAGAGCCTCAGGGATTTTGCAGACAAATTAAAGGAAAAGATAGGCTCAGGCATCATCATAGCGGCCTCGACACAGGTCGATCAGACGTCATTCATAGCGATGGTAACAAAGGACCTGACAGAGAAATACCATGCGGGCAAGATTTTAAAAGAGGTCGCAGACCTTGCCGGAGGCAGGGGCGGAGGAAGGGCCGACATGGCCCAGGGCGGCACCAAAGAGCTTGAAAAAGCCGAATTCGCACTGAACAGTGTTTACCATATCGTAAAGTCTTTTCATTAATCCGCCGAAGCCGCTGTTCATAGTTTCCCATAAGAGAATCTGCGGGTGATGAAAATGTAATTCGGATTGCAGACCTGAGACATGCGGGCTTGGCGATAAGAATACTTCAAAAATCAAACGGTGATTTAATTGACAAGCCAGCGAGCAGTTGTGTTACACTGAGTGAGGTGGTTTGGAAGATGATGGAATTTTAGATTGATGTACGGCGGGTGCGATAATGCCAGTAGCATTACTTCGAAGCAATGACTTTGCCGAGAGGTTAAATCAAGGTGCCTCAATAGAGGATTTGCGTTCTTTAGAAATCGAAATTTTAGACTATTTGAAGGATGACCCTGATGATTCCGTAACATCAATGATTATTTTGATAGGATGTTACATGGGGTTAAATGATATAGAAAATGCCGATCTGATAATTAATAAATGTTATAAACTTGTTAAGAGAAACGTTCCTTTTAATTTAGCGATGTACAAGGCGATGATCGAAAATGTAAAGGGCAACAAGAAAGAAGCCGTTGCGATACTAATGAAGCTGATTAAGAATAAGAAATTGACTGAAGGTGAGAGGATAGTGGTGTTTGTTCATCTTATTATATATAATTCTAATTTAGCATATTTCGAAGAAATGTATAATAAAGTAGTGGAATTATGGAAGATGATAAACCATAACTCAGAAATGGATTTTGATGATAACTCCTTTTATTCCGAGGTGGCGAAGTACGCTGACCATCTGCCATTAATCAGTGCAATGGATGATCTTAAGTCATACTTAAATGAAAAAGAACTATTAAAAAAGGATAATAAATATTCAGAGATATATAGAGATGTTAAAGATTACACAAAGGATAATCGGCTGATAGAAGACATAATCCCATACGAGGAGGTTGATCTCGACTTTCCTGATGTAAAATACTTTTCTTTAAAATTAATCTCAAAACCTATGTCTGTCGGGGAGAGCCATAACCTGGAGATTCAAATTGAGAAATTAATTGAATCTAAATACCCGTGTGTATTAGTATTGGTTTACGTTATGGCACGTGAATAAGTATGTTTCATTTTGATTATTTTAAAAAAATTGCCGATGATCTTCCTGGGTTTTATAAGGACGGCGATCCTGTTGCCGATGTCGGCATAAGGACTTCGATTAGTAGATATTACTATTACATATTTCATAAGTACAAAGAAACAATATATAATTTGCTAACGGTGCCGACTAAAGATGAGCTGTTGAAGATGAAGTCACACCGCATTCACGAGCTGATTTCAAATATCATGACGTATTGTAATAAAGCTACTGTAGCCGGTGAGCTAATTAAGTTAAGACAACTACGAAACTTATGTGATTACAACAAGACAAAAATTGTTGGAGCAATACAATATCTCTCAGCCCAGAGCAGCGTTTTAACTTTGGAACAGGCATTGTCATCCATAATAACAGGGGCTGAATTAAACGGCGCTTTCAAGAGGGCACTGACTGAAATAAAACAAAAACAACGCCAAGCTGCAAATAAATGAGCCTCCTTCGACAGGCTCAGGTTGATTCAGGTATTATAACGGATGTTTTCCTGAGAAAACCATGGGTGTTCTTGTATACGGCGCAGAATGGCCTAAGGTAATAATAGAATGATCATTCATTTTTGGGGTGGGAATCAGACATGAGAGACTATAATTAATGACCAACATTCATATATTAAAAA
>JADFXF010000074.1:0-422 GCA_015233685.1 Nitrospirota bacterium
AAGTGTGGCTAAACTAACATCTAAATAAAATTTTAGGAGGATTGTAATGAAGAGAAGTTTAACTTATGTATTAGTATTAGCCGTTATGTTGACGGCGCTCGGTATATGGGGAATCAATACCGACACGAAGACGGCGACTGCGGCCGATACCGTTTCTTACTGGCTGCCTTATTTAACAACGGACACAAACGCGCCAGTGTATTGCATGGTCTCAAATATGGGCAGCACCGGTAACCCTTCAGGCGGCCTGGACGATAACGTGACCAGCATTAACTTTACCGTTATGTCAAATACGACGGGGAACTCTTCCAGAGTGGCAAGCACCCCTGTGACCTTTGCTCTGATACCAATCAGAAAGACAAGGCTGATGACGTTCTCCGGACAGTCCATATACGTGGATGCTTCGCAGACACATGACCTTA
>JADFXF010000074.1:518-1787 GCA_015233685.1 Nitrospirota bacterium
ATGAATATGGCGTGTTACCAGGGTACAACGTCTCCAAAGCGTAACGTAGTGGGTTACCAGTGTTCAGATTCTGGAACGGTGAATACTTCCACTATGCGTCCAGGCCTGTACGCCTACTAAAAACAGTATCAATGTAGCATAACTACAAAGGCAGGGCAGTATGCCCTGCCTTTTCTTTTTTTGATATAGGAATGCTCTTTCTTCCCATAGCCGGAGTTCTGAAGCCGCCAACGAGGGGATAATCCCCCGTCTTGGCGATAGATAAAGCATTTGCGAGATTACGGGGGGAGTTACTCCCCTTCGTCTTTAATTTTTAATTTGTGTGAGTTTGTCCTGAGCAAAGATTTTTCAGATTTCGCTATTTCTATGCGTTTTGTGTATAATAGGAGTTTGCCAATAAAGATCCCGTAAACATGAAAATGGACGACAATAAAATTTGGTAACTGAAAACATAAGGAATTTCTCGATAATTGCCCACATTGACCACGGTAAGTCTACGCTGGCCGACAGGTTTTTAGAGCATACCGGCGCGTTAAGCCGCAAGGAACTCACCAAACAGGTGCTCGACTCAATGGACCTGGAAAAAGAACGCGGCATTACTATCAAGGCTCATGCCGTCAGGATTATCTACGAGGCCGACAACGGTCTGAAATATTTCCTGAATCTGATAGATACGCCGGGACATGTGGACTTTTCTTATGAGGTATCAAGGAGTCTGGCCTCATGTGAGGGTGCCCTCTTAGTTGTTGACTCCACTCAGGGGGTTGAGGCGCAAACCCTCGCCAACACATATCTTGCCCTCGACCACAATCTTGAACTCCTGCCTGTGATAAATAAAATTGACCTGCCGCAGGCCGAACCAAAGCGTGTCGCCTCTTATCGCCTCTTAATCTCAACATAACGCTATGCAGAATTATAAACAGATATTTTTTGTTTTGTCAATAGCTGACACAAAAATATTTTTTAGTACCTTTTTTTATTATCGCCGAGGGGACAGGAGGCAGCTTCTCTTATCTGTCATTCCCGCTCTCAGATTGTGTCACAATAGCCTGTCGAAGGATGCCTACGATTATGCGTAATGTCCCTTAGAGCCGGGACAACCCCTATTTAGTCTGGCGATATTCTTAAATCATAACGAAACATTACATGTCATGCGGCTGTTGCACTATTTGAGGACATATCGGAGCATCCTTCGACAGGCTCAGGATGATTCTATTGAGGCTTTTCAATGATGCGGTATGGATTATTTTCTGCTTTTTCTATTATGAC
>JADFXF010000074.1:1944-9476 GCA_015233685.1 Nitrospirota bacterium
TAAACATAGAACATGGGAAGATTAATAAGGAAACGTCCGTATACGTTACAAATCCAAAAAAGAAGGCGATAGATGAGGGATGAGGCAAGGAAGAAAAGCGATTTAGTTGACGAAGTCAGGGTTCTTAGACGGCGGGTGGCGGCCCTTGAGAACTCACTTCAGGAGTTTATAAATTGTGAGGCAAATCTCAGAGAGAGCGAGAGCAGATTTCACATAATGGCCGACTCAGCGCCCGTGTTTATCTGGATGGCAAACACTGACGGCATCCGATGGTTTTTTAATAAGGTCTGGCTTGATTACACCGGCAGGACTGTGGATGAGGAGAAAGACGACAAGTGGATGGACAACATCCATCCTGAGGACATTGAAGGTTTTCGCGAGTCTTACGCCATGGCAACAGGGGTACAGAAGCCGTTTAAACTTGACTACAGGCTGAGGCGCAAGGACGGTGTTTACAGATGGGTGCTGGACACTGGTACACCGCGATTCACTCACGATGGTACGTTTGCCGGATTCATCGGTTCATGTGTCGGCATCTCAGAAAGGAAGGAGGCGGAGGAGCAGCTTCAGCATATAGCACATTTCGACCTTTTAACGGATTTGCCCAACAGGTTTCTGTTTTTTGACCGTATGAACCAGGCCATAGAGCAGGCCAAGCGGTATAATCACATTATTGCCCTTTTGTTTTTAGACCTGAATCGGTTTAAATCAGTAAACGACACGCTTGGGCATCACGCCGGTGATGTCCTGCTTAAAGAAACCGCGAAGAGGCTCTCCGCCTGTGTGCGGCATGTTGACACGGTTGCGCGAATGGGCGGAGACGAGTTCAACATTATCCTGTCGGCTATACACGAACAGGCGGACATCCAGTCGGTGGCAGAAAAGATAATAACCGCCCTGTCGGTGCCTTTTTATATTGACGGGACAGAGTGCTCAATCGGTGTGAGCATCGGCATAAGCATGTTCCCCGTAAATTCGTCCGATACGGCTATGTTGATTCAACAGGCAGATATGGCAATGTATAAGGCAAAGTCATCTGGCCAGAGTTCCTACTGCTTCAGCAGTGAGAAAAACGAGACATAACAGGGTTAACTATATATTAAGTCGAGCATAAAATATGCGGTTTGCCAACAATCCACAAAAAATAATTTCATGGCCGGAGGCGGTGTCAGGCAATAAGTTCAGATTGACAAATATACAAATTTCACTATTGATAGGGCGGCGTTGACAGGCCGTCTTGTTTGTGGTATTGTAGAGGCATGAGCGTTATGACGATACCAAGGGTGTTGAGAGAGAAGTTAGGTGAAGACGGCGTTGATGCTCTTCTTGCTGTGTTCAGCGAAGTAAGCCTTAATACTCGTACTGATTTAGCGACCAAATCAGATATAAAAGATATGGCTACCAAATCAGATATAAAGGATATGGCTACCAAGTCTGACTTGAAGGATATGGCTACTGCCCTCCGTCAAGAAATGGCGACCAAGGAAGACCTGCTCAGGCTTGAAGCGAAACTCGAACTCAAAATAGAATCTATGAATACTCAAATAGAGAAATCGGGGAAAGAGAACATCAAATGGATGTTGGCCTTTGCAGCAACGCAGGTCGGCATACTGATAGCGGCGATGGGCTTAATGTTTAAGTTCTTTATTAAATAGACCTGCTGTCTAAGCTGTTAGAGCTGGGGTGGGATGCCCGGTGCGTGGCGACTTTATTAGTTGTGCCAATTATTTATAACGTAGCAGAATTTTAATCAGGGCAACTTAACCGGAAGGCGTCCCTCGTACCGGAGTTGTCCTTTCAGGCATTGCAGCACAGCGGCGCCGGCCTGTTTGGACGCCTCGTATGCCGCTATCAGGAAGTCGGCCTCTTTGAATTGGCTCAACAGGTAGGGGCTGCCGAAGGATATCACAACCGTATGAGCGGCCCCGGCCCTCAACAGAAGCGCCCTGATGGCGTCTACTTCCGATTGTGGAATCCCTGAACTCCCCTTCCAGGCGGATATGTTCGTATATATGGCAACAAGGAGTGTCAATCCTTTGGCATTAATCTCCTGCTCGCCGTATAAACTCAGATGATTCGTAAAATATTGTGAAAGGCAAGTGCTGCCATGGAATTTCGGTTCGCCGACCTCTATCAGGAGCGTGTTTGACGGCTCAGGGATAAACACAGACTTGCTGGCGGCCACAAGGGTAATTGATTTCTCTGTTATCCTCTCAGATATTGTTGAATGGTCTTCGCAGTGTGCCCCATGATTGAGGAGATTTAAGGGATTGCGGGGGGAGCGAATCCTTTGTTTTGCCTTCAGAACTCTTGCACAAGATGCTCGGACGCTGTCTTTATCAAGCGTGCCGCGGTTGAGGCACTCAACAAGGCCATTGACGGTTTCCACGGCGTCTGTTGGGTGAAGGAGGATATCAACCCCTGCGTTGATGCACTTGGCCGCGACGTATTCAATATCCCTGAGTGCATCCATATTAAGGGCGTCCGTGAGGATTAAGCCATCAAAGGACAGTTCGTTTCTTAGCAACCCTGTGAGGATTTTTTTAGATAGACTAGCCGGTACGCCGTCAATAGCGGGTATTGCGAGGTGAGCGGCCATTATGCTTGAGACACCTGACTTTATGGCCTCTGCAAATGGCACAAAATCGGATTCTCTGAGCTGTGCTTCCGTTTTGCAGATGACAGGAAGGGCTATGTGCGAATCTGTCTCCGTATCCCCATGCCCTGGAAAGTGTTTGGCACAACTTATGAGGCCTGCGGCCTCCATTGTCTCTATATATATCCTCCCAAAGCACGCCACAGCGGCAGGGTCACCGGAGAATGCCCGTGTGCAGATAATCGGATTGAACGGGTTTTTGTTTACATCAAGCACGGGGGTAAGCGGCATGTTGATTCCAATGTCTAAGGATTCTTTTGCGATGGCGGTTATTGCGGACTTATACAGTGCCACATCCCCGGCCAGTTCCATATTAATCGCCGCCGCCATGGCCATTTGGCATGGGAAATGGGTGGAACCCTTGATTTGCTGCCCTACGCCGCGCTCTATATCCGACGCGATAAAAAGCCGTTGCTCGGCAAGCTCCTGTAATTCCATGATAAATGGCTTAATCTCTTCCTTAATACCGCCAAATATAATAAAACCGCCGATACCCTTTTTTACCAAATCAACAATCTCACGGCGATAAGACGCAGAGCTTATACTATATCCATCAAGCCTGTTAACAATCAACTGAAACAGGGCTTTGTGCTGTCCGGCGGTTTGCATCGTGTGGAAGTTTATCAAAAAACACACGGCAGTTACAACATTTTTTCCGTGGCGGGAAAGATTTTCCTTTTAAAAGGGCATTTTTTACATATCTGGCGCACACCGGACAGGAACGCGCGGCAGACAGACTACTGCAATACGGGCTGGCACACTTATTGCAAATACAATTAACAGTTGAACATTGGTGCTGGGTATAAGACAGCAGCCAAACACATGGCTTTTAAGGAGGTGTCAGTTGAATGCGAAGGAAGTAGTAGTGACAAAGGGGTCGCGTCCACTGGATTTGATGGACGAAGACGAGCAAGTGTCGAGCTTAATACAAGCGCTCAGACAGCACGGCAAGATAGATTTGCCGATGAACGCACAGTTTGAAGAAAGAATAAAGGCAATCAGACAGATGACAAGCGAAATAAAGCTGCCCTACTACACATAGACTTTACTACGATAATATCCCCCCCATGGCTGCCAAAAAGCCAACAGGTTTTTTGGCAGCCCTCCTCTTTTTATAGTTTTCTGAAGCCGCCAACGGGCGGCAGCCCAAACGCAATAGACAAAACGTGGCGAGATTTACGGGGTGAAGGGGAGGTTACCTCCCCTTCGTCGTTAATCCTTATGCCGTTTAATTGAGTACATGTTATAATATTCATGGAACAATGAATAGAAAAAACCTCACACTATTTATCGTAGCGCAGGCGCTCGTGTTGGCGTTTTTGGGGGCGGCTTATCTCGTGTTTTTCTCTGGTGGCGGCACACAGCCGTCGTTTCAGCAGGTCAAAGACTCATACAGACCCTCGGAGGCCGTCCTGCTTGACAGGAATATGGAGGTAATCCATGAACTAAGGGTTGACGCGAGGGGGCGGCGACTTGCGTGGCAGCCGTTGAAAGACATATCGCCCGCCGTCCTTCAGGCAATAATCCACATAGAGGACAAGAGGTTTTACACCCACCACGGTGTGGACGTCTTCGCCATCGTCTCATCAGCCCTCAAATCAGCGGCGCGGCGCGGTGCCAGTACAATAACCATGCAGCTTGCCTCTGCCCTGAACGAGGGATTCAGGCCAAAAAAGGGGAGGCGGTCATTCGCCCAGAAGATAAGCCAGATTAAGGCCGCCCTGGCCCTTGAGCGCAGATGGTCAAAGGACGAAATCCTTGAGGCCTATCTGAATCTGGTTACTTACAGGGGAGAGCTGACGGGCATTGGGGCGGCGTCAAGGGGGCTTTTTGACAGGGAGCCATCGGGGCTTACGCAGTCTCAGTCTCTTGTCCTTGCCGCCCTTGTGGGGGCGCCAAATGCCTCATATCAGGCCATAGGGACGCGGGCATGTCTGTTTGCGAAGGGCCTTAAATGGGATTACTCCTGCGAGCAAATCAGACAGTTGGCCTATGAGACACTATCAGTCCCCTATCAAATCAGGTCTCGAATTGCCTTTGCCCCGCATGTGGCACGGCTTTTGATTAAGAATGCTCCGGTAGTCTCAACGCTGGACGGTGAGCTTCAGCGTGTCGTGTTGGAGAGGCTTGACAGACACCTGATTGCCCTTAAAGACGGCAATGTCTCAGACGGGGCGGTGCTCGTCGTGGAAAATAAGACGGGTGAGATACTGGCCTATGTGGGAAACGGCGGCGGGGTGTTGTCAAGCGCCGTGAAAGTTGACGGCGTCAGGGCGCAGCGTCAGGCGGGGTCAACCCTGAAACCATTCCTTTATGAATTGGCGCTTGAGCGCGGGTTCTTAACGGCGGCTTCGATTCTGGATGACTCCCCGCTGAGGATTCAAACGACATCGGGGCTTTTCATCCCGCAAAACTATGAAAAGGATTTTAAGGGACAGGTAAGCGTAAGGACGGCGTTGTCGTCATCTCTGAACGTGCCGGCTGTCAGGGTTTTAGAGATTGCGGGGCTTGAGGCCTTTACCGACAGGCTCAGGGCGCTGGGCTTTAATGGCTTAAAGGAGGACGCGGAGTTCTACGGCTATGCTATCGCGCTTGGCTCTTTGGACGTAACCCTGCTTGAGCTGGTAAACGCCTACCGCACGCTTGCCAATGGCGGTGTGATGGGAGAGTTGACCCTGACTGACAACCCTGCCCCGGCAAAGCCACGGCAGATACTGGACAACAGGGCTGCCTACATAATATCAAACATATTGTCTGACAGAGGGGCAAGGAGCCTGACCTTCGGCTTTGAGAATCCCCTTTCGACGAGATTTTGGACGGCCGTTAAGACCGGCACAAGCAAGGACATGCGGGACAACTGGTGTGTGGGATACTCTGACCGCTACACGGTTGGCGTGTGGGTTGGAAATTTTTCGGGAGCGCCGATGAGAGACGTAAGCGGCGTAACCGGCGCGGCGCCGTTGTGGGTAGATGTGATGAGTTATCTCCACAGCACGGCCTCATCAAAGGCACCCGCGCCACCGCCCGGCATTACGTCTGAAATCATCAGATTTGAAGACGGCGTGGAGCCAGACCGGCGCGAAGTATTCATAAAGGGCACAGAACCCAACTCAGGGGATAAGCCTGCCCCCGCGGTAGTCAGGCTCAACAGGGAATATGAGACCCCCCATATAACCTATCCACCCTCTGATACAATAATAAGCCTTGACCCGGACATCGGCGAGGCAAATCAAATAGTAGTTTTTCAGTACATCCCACAATATGAACGCCTCACATGGACGCTAAACGGTGAAAGGCTCAGCTCACAAGGCTCGCCCCGTCTGTGGAGGCCCAAAAAGGGAAACTACACGCTTTCCATTGTGAACAGCGAAAAGATAGTACTTGATACAGTATCATTTCAAGTCCGGTAAGGCGGGGTGATTTCGGCACTTTCGGGCACTTTATTTAGCCGCCCCATGTATGATAGGATTACGGTATGCGGGAGATTATTATATCCAGACGGCTCAGGCCTTGAGTAATATCAGCGATTCTATTTCAGGTGGGCGCAGAGGAGTGTTCAGTCCCGCCGAATTGTCAATTGTTTTTGTGGAATCCATAAAATCGTTTATAAAAAACAATCACATCATCTACTCGGCCGCTTTGGCCTATTACGGGATTTTTGCCTCAATCCCTATGTTGATTCTTGCCGCTTTATTATTAGTGGGCTATTTCACGTCTTCTATGGGGGCTATTGACGGGCTGAAGAGGATTATTTCTATTGTGCTGCCGCAGCAACAGGACATAATCCTGAAAGAGGTGTATACGCTCTCAAGCCTGAAGGGGAGCTGGGGAGTTGTTGGCGTCATTGCCTGTGTCTGGTCTATCACACCCCTGATGTCCACACTGAGGGTTGTCTTTGCGAATATTTTTAAGGAAGATAAACGAAGATCTTTTTTTATAGGAATGGCCATAGATGTCGTAATAGTATTTTTATTCCTCCTGATTCTCATATCCCTCGTCGTTGGCGAGATTGTTTACTCACATCTGCTGGCCGTTATTTTTAACCGTATCCCGTTCGTTTATCAAATAATCGGCCTGAGTACGAACCTGCTCATATCAATAGTCGCCCTTATCGCTTTTTTTTATGTGTTAATACCTGTACGAACCGGTTTTTGGAATATCTTTGCCGGCGTGCTGGTGACGTCTTTATCGTGGTCTGTTGTGAAGCCAACATTTGCGTATTTTGTCGTTGCCAATCCCCACTTTGGGTTTGCCTTTGGCTCTCTGAAGGCAATTTTAGTGATAATCCTTTGGGTATATATGTCGTTTTTTATCCTGCTGATCGGGGTAGAGTTTACCGCTAATATGCACAGAAAGGGCATTGTTTCACTGAAATATTTAATTGAAACACACCGAAGCGGCAAAATCCACAACGATATGCTCTATAAATACGCCAGATCATACAGAGCCGACACTGTTATTTTTCAATCCGGAGACACTGCCGTCGAAATGTACTATATCCTCAGCGGTGCGGTTCAGATAACCGAAAACGGCCACACTATAAGCGAACTCAGAGAGGGGCATATCTTTGGAGAAACCGGTATGCTGCTGCATTCCAATAGGACAAAAACCGCGGCGGCTGTATCGGACAATACCATCCTCCTTCCCATTAACTCAGAGGATTTTGATACGCTCTCAAAAAATGACCCGCAAATGGTTCTGCTTCTGCTTAAGGAGATAGCGAGAAAGCTTGCCCGCTCGCAGGTTATCTTATTCTATTTCTAAGACATAAGGGCATTAATAATCCAAGGCCAAGAAACGATAGAGCGTACTCTATCTTTATTGTTTTCCAAGTCAAGCAATGATTTTTCAAGGTGATTTTCAAAAGAGTCGAAAG
>JADFXF010000075.1:0-8750 GCA_015233685.1 Nitrospirota bacterium
GTTATATCTTTGAACGGCTGCCATACGCCAGGACTGAAGACGATTACAAATGCCTGCTGCCGCAATATGTCGACAGAGATGCCCTTGACGTGAAATCTATGGGTGTGGTTATTTAGACGCTTACTTTGTTTTCACATTCGATAAAATACTGACGGGCTTGTTTTCCTTTGGCGTTACGTTCCACCATTGACAGTTCCTTTGACATGTCAAGGGTGATGGCGTATTCCTTTGTCGGACGGCCTCCGGTACTTTCGGTCAAAAATGACCTAAAGTCTTTTTCCTCTTCAAAGCCGAAGTCATTAATGCGCCGTACTATCCAGTTTTTAGATTCTGTTTTGGCTTCAAGAAATCCATGCAATCTTCTTGCGTCAA
Source organism: Nitrospirota bacterium (assembly GCA_015233685.1). Taxonomy (GTDB): domain Bacteria; phylum Nitrospirota; class Thermodesulfovibrionia; order Thermodesulfovibrionales; family Magnetobacteriaceae; genus Magnetominusculus; species Magnetominusculus dajiuhuensis. The sequence continues at coordinate 373 of JADFXF010000075.1, forward strand.
CTGTCTGTTTGACTTCACCATTGATTGTTGACTGACCGATGGGGATAAGACTGTTGTTAGACATGGTATGGCCTCCAGAGATATAGACTTTTGCCGGAATTAAAAACCCCGGACTTGTCTCTGCTCTCTGAAAGCAGCCGCTGCCTTACGACAGACCGGAGTCCGGGGCGATAGGATACCCCCAAAAAAAGACCAATTAAGGCATTGGTTAGCCTCAGAGATACATAGACAGTTAGAAGATAGCACAGGCGCAAAGCCCGTGTCAAGAAAAAAATAGTGGCGTTTAGGTTATAGGATAAAATATAATGTCGGCATGAGCAATAGCGTAAAACATAAACATTATCCCCTCTTTTGTAATGTCTGTGTTGCTAAACACTACACGCATGAAAAAAGACGACAAGAGGAAGCATTACACAGGAAACCATCACTTCTTAGCATGATATCAGAGTTTCTTTGCCCCTCTCCGTCACAAACATGGACTCTTAGAGAAGACATGTTTCTATAACAAAATTAATAAATCCGAACTAAGGGATATGATTTTGTATAGTTTTATGCAGTCTGATAGCAATAAATATATTACCCCTATGCAGTCAAAAGAATTAATGGCTGAGCAGATACTTTATTTTTGCAAGTGGCACAAAGAAACAATTATTGACCAAGTATGGGTAGAGCGTCAAAGAATGGAGGTAATGGCGGAATATGGTAAACTTCTTGGGAAAAACATTGATGTGCCAGTATCATTAAAGAAAAAAAGCGAACAAACGCATCGATTGCTAAAATTGGTATTGCACAAACTGCGCTGAAGAATACACTGTAAAGGAAGCGGAAACTTTTGAGTTTAGATTCGCAACAGGGCTTCACTATGTGAATTGCAGAAAATGCAATGAATTTGCGGCTGCGCTTTCGATTTATCCAACTGCAATAGAAAGGCAATACATTAGTTACTGCGTTGTTTGCGGCAAAGAAATAACAGGTGAGCATTGCTCAGATTGCGGAAACAAACAAGCACAATCTATAAATACCATAACAATAGACTGGACAAAAAAAGAACTATTTTATTGAATCACGCCCTAATAAATACCGCGAGTTCTTTACGCTCCCTCTCCCCGAAGCCATAGCAGCCGTTGACGAAGTGATTGACGGCTTAAACGGGTAGTGCCGCCGGTGTCAAGAGTGTTGACAGGATTTTTTTAATGTGGTACTGTAAAGGCAGTACGCGCAAGGAGGACGGCATGGATAAACTTACAGAAGAGCAAAGAGACGCAATCTTAATATCTATGAATGAGGCTGTTAAAGGTTTGACTGCTGATGTTAGAGACATAAAAGTAAAACTGGCCGACCTGACGCACGAGGTTGAAAAACGCCCTGAGCGCGAGGAAATGCGTTTTCTGCTCAAACAAGAGATAGACCCGATAAGGCGGGATTTAACCCAAAAACCTGATGAAGAACGTGTCCGGCAGATAGTCCGTGAGGAAACCTCGTATTCCTTTGTAAAGGTCAAGTAACCTCCACCAATAACGGGTTACTATACAAATCCCCCGGGCTTGTAAACGCCGACTCTCGACGCCAGCCGAAAATCGGGATCCCTGCCGCCAGTATCGCCGCCGTTACGAGTTCGGAGCAGAACCATTTTGATGGGTCATGTAAATCCCTGTTTGTCAAAAAATCAAGAAGCCCTTGATAGTCATAGCCCTTACCTTGTTGTTCTCTGATAAAACTAACCATAATATCAATCTGAGTATTGGTAATATGGTTGAACCGCAAAACAACACAGTTAGGCCAATCTAAAATTGTGTCAACTATAACACCTTTTGCACGTGCAGAATAAATAGCAACCTCATTAATAAACATCGCGACGTGTGACACGGGCGAATTAGTTCGCGCCCTTATGAGTACCGATAACGGCTCTTCGTCTGTGCTGAAAATTATGTCTCCGGCTTTTGGCATTTGTTATCTCCTTTTTGTATGTGTTTGCCTGTATGCAAACTGTATGCAAAACTGCATCTAAACTACGACTTATTACGACTTGCTACGACTTATTACGACTTGAGATATTGGCGTCCCACGCGGAAAGGTAAGTGCCCCCTGCAGGATTCGAACCTGCGGCCCCAGGATTAGGAATCCTGTGCTCTATCCTACTGAGCTAAGAGGGCGCACTGAAGGAACGCCACTGGGATAGTAACATAATAGTATAGGCTAACTCAAGAAAATTTTCACCAGTGTGTCACAGCAAAGTAGAAATGCGGATTGAAATCCGGGGCGGGGCAAACGCACAATGATAAGGAAACCAACGATACATAATTGTAGCACGATACATTTATGTATCACATCAAAGTATACATTATCCAGACATATCAATGTGTTACGTTCTGGCATGAATCCTGATATAATTTTAATAGATTTTGATGTAGTTTTAACACAATTTTAACGGCACTTTAGGACAGTACGCGCGATTTGCAGGTAGAGAGCCGCGATAACATGGCACTTGCAGTGTTGCAAGGCCGCAAGGTTGTAAAATTCATACACAGATAAGGAGAGAAGTCATGAAACGATCTAAAGTCAGGAAACGGTATGCGGGAATTTTTATTTTGCTGTTCGGGTATTTCCTTTTGTCCACGGTTGTGCCTGCCCTTGTGTCGGCTGAGGACCAGGGCGCGCCAGCGCCGGCAGCATCTCCGGTGCCAGCAGCAGCGGTGTCACCGGCGCCAACTCCCCCCCCGAAGGCCGACCCTTCGGGGGCAAATATTGGCGGGGCGGCTGACGTAGTGGGCGCATCGGCGGGGGCGCCAACGGCCGACGATTTAAAAAACATGAGCGCTAATGAACCTTTGGCGGCAAAACTCGCCGACGTCAGCGGCCACAACAGAATAGCCATAAATTTCATGTGGACGCTGTTGTGTGGATTTCTCGTATTTTTTATGCAGGCCGGTTTTGCCCTTGTTGAAACGGGGTTTTGTAGGGCCAAAAACGCCTCACATACGATGGCCATGAATCTGATGGTATTTTCGTTGGGCGCTGTCGGCTACTGGGTAATGGGTTACGCCATACAGATGGGTGGCGTAGGGGCCGTGGCCTCTCTCTCCGGCGGTACAGGGTTAATGGACGGGGAGTTCACAATCAAGCTGTTTGGCAAGGAGTTTGGACTATTCGGCACGAAAGGTTTCTTTTTGTCAGGGGACGCGTATGACGCCTCGGTATATACGCTCTTTCTTTTCCAGTTGGTTTTTATGGATACGACCGCCACGATACCAACCGGCGCGATGGCAGAGAGATGGACGTTTAAGTCATTCGTTGTCTACTCGTTCTTTATTTCGATGATAGTGTACCCGCTTTACGCAAACTGGGTATGGGGCGGAGGCTGGCTGTCGCAGCTTGGAAAGAATTTCGGATTGGGGCACGGCACTGTTGACTTTGCGGGATCAAGTGTAGTTCACATGTGCGGTGGAGTTGCCGCCCTTGCCGGCGCGATTGTCTTAGGCCCGAGGATTGGGAAATTCAAAGCGGACGGGACACCAAACGCCATTCCCGGACATCACATTCCCATGGCGGTACTTGGCACTTTAATTCTGGCCTTCGGGTGGTTCGGCTTCAATCCCGGAAGCACGCTGGCAGGAGGAGACTTGAGGGTATCCGTTATCGCTGTAAACACCCTGCTTGCCATGGCTGCGGGGGCATTTTCGGCTATGATATACATGTGGATATTTTACAAGAAACCGGACATCTCCATGTCGGCCAATGGACTTTTAGCCGGGCTTGTGGCGATTACCGCGCCGTGTGCATTTGTGAATTCCACCAGCGCGGTGATTATAGGGCTTGTTGCCGGAGTGCTTTGCAGTATGAGCGTCTTTATTGTGGAGAGAACGCTTAAGGTAGATGACCCTGTAGGGGCGGTATCAGTGCATGGCGTTAATGGGGTATGGGGTCTTATAGCAGTTGGGCTTTTCTCAGACGGCACCTATGGCGATGGATTAAATAACGTCGCAGGTACGGTTAAGGGCCTGTTCTATGGCGACGCCTCACAGCTAGTCGCAGAGATAATAGGCGTCTGTACGAACATTGTCTTCGTGTTCATCGTAATGTATGTATTTTTTAAGGTGCTTGATAAGATAGTGCCATTGAGGGTCTCCGAGGAGGTCGAAATGGAAGGACTCGACCAAAACGAAGTCGCTGTAACCGCGTACCCTGATTTCGAGGTGCGCAGAAGTACGCACAGATAGTAAACAGAAAGAACATATGATAGAAAACCCCCGCGTCAGTAAGAGTGGGGGTTTTTTTCGAGTAATAAACGTTGACAGACCCGATGCCTCTAAATTTTTCACATAAACATCCTTTCTGCTTGAGGCAACTAATTTGACACAATTCGACAGTTTGTAATTCTTTGACGTGCAATGCTATAATGGTGTCCTTAGAGCTATGGTAGTGTTCGTATATTTTATAGAGCAACCAGAGAGGTTAAATTGACCGAGGCAATCCCATTCAGGGGTTTGTTGTATGACCCTGAGAAGGTTTCAATGTGTGACGTTACGGCACCGCCTTATGACATTATAACGGGCGATATGCTGCAGAGGCTCTATAATCGCGGCCCGTATAATATAGCGAGGGTGGACTGCGGCATCGAGACTTCCACAGACGGTGGTAGTCTGACAAAGTACCTGCTGGCCTCCGAAAGTCTCAGGAACTGGATAAATGAGGGCGTCATAAAGTTTGGCGACAGGCCTGCTTATTACCTCTATGAAACGGTCTATGAATCCGAAGGCAAAAAAAAGACGATGAGAGGCATATTTGCCGCTGTAAAACTGTGCCAGCCAGGCAAGGGTATCTACCCGCACGAGATGACCCATTCCAAACCAAAAGAGGACAGGTTCAACCTGCTTCGCATCTGCAGGGCTAACACAAGCCCGATTTTTTCCATCTATAATAATCCCGATATGAAGACAGCCGATGTGCTGGGCAGCACCCTTAATGAGAAGCCTTATATCGAATTTACCGATGACGACGCCGTTGTCCATAAATGTTGGATAGTCAATGACGCGGCCCTTATAGAAACAATCCAAAGCGGTCTCAGGGGAAGGGATATTTTTATCGCCGACGGCCATCACAGATATGAAACCGCACTCAAATACCAGCAACTTATGAAAGAAGGCTCCGGTGATTCAGACGCCGCGTATAATTACGTGCTGATGCTGCTTGTAAACACCGCTGAGGCGGGGATAACGATTAAACCCACGCACAGGCTGCTATCAGAGCTACCTGATGGTGCGCTTGATATGTTAAAAGAGCAGTTCGACGTGACACGCCTTGCCCCCGGCACTGACATATTGGCGGCCATAGCGAATAAGACCTACACCTTTGGGATGCTCCTAAGAGGCGGACAATTTTATACGCTTCAATACAGGGGAAAAACACCGCCCGGAGTTTTAGGCATAGACGTGATTATATTGCATGAAATAATTTTCAAAAAGTTGTATAATGTCAGTGAATTCGGATATGACATGGATATGGCAAAGACGATTGCGAAGGTTGAGGGCGGGCAGGAAGGTCGGCAATATGAAGCGGCCTTTTTTCTCAATCCCACGCGCGTTGAGGACATTGAGCTGGTGGCGAGGGCAGGCCTGAGGATGCCACCTAAGTCAACGTATTTCTATCCTAAAATACCGACGGGCATAGTGATTAACTATTTTGATAAATGAAGCTTTAATAAGTAGCAGTAAAACGTCAGGAGGCTTTGTCTCCGAATAATTATCCGGAAAGCGAAGGGGCTTACGAAATGGCGGGGGCTTATGCTGTGGTTTTGGCAGCGGCAGCCGCTATGTTTGCCCCCTGAGCGATGGAGGAGGTTTGTATGGCTGTAAAAATAGGAGTAAACGGATTCGGAAGGATCGGCAGGAACTACTTTAGGGCGTGCATGGAATCGAAAGAGATCGAAATCGTGGCAATCAATGACATCACAGACGCGAAGACCCTTGCCCACTTGTTGAAATACGACTCGGTAGTAGGCAATCTCCACGCCGATGTATCCGCCAAAGACGACGCATTGATTGTAAACGGCAAGACCATAAAAATAACGGCGGAGAGGGACCCGGCGAATCTTCCATGGAAGGCGATGGGAGTTGAGATAGCCGTAGAGTCAACCGGCCTGTTCACAAAGAGGGACGCGGCAACGAAGCATCTGACGGCTGGCGCTGGCTGGGTATTGATTTCAGCCCCGGCGTCCGACGAGGACATCACCGTATGTATGGGCGTAAACAATGAACTGCTTGACCCGGCAAAACACAAGATAATCTCCAACGCCTCGTGTACGACGAACTGTCTGTCGCCAATCTCCAAGGTATTACACAGTGAATTCGGTATCGTAAAGGGCCTGATGACCACCGTGCACTCTTATACCAACGACCAGAGACTGCTTGACCTCGCGCACAAAGACCTCAGAAGGGCGAGGGCGGCGGCACTTTCCATAATTCCTTCAAGCACGGGTGCGGCTAAGGCTATTGGCCTTGTGCTTCCGGAGCTAAAGGGCAAGTTAGACGGGTTTTCGATGCGTGTGCCAACCCCTAACGTGTCAGTTGTTGACCTTACCGTAGAGCTGAAGAAAGAGGCGTCGGCGGCAGAGATTAACAGCGCTATGAAGGCGGCGGCGGACGGCCCGATGAAGGGAATCCTGCAGTATTGCGACGAGCCGCTCGTATCGTCGGACTTCAAGGGCAATCCACACTCGTCCATATTTGACCCGGCACTGACAAAGACAATAGGCAACATGGCAAAAGTAATCTCATGGTATGACAACGAATGGGGTTATAGCTGCCGCTTAAGAGACCTCACCCTCTATGTTATATCAAAGAGATAGGGGGACATTGCAATGGGTCTTAATAAAGTTGTAATAACTGACCTTGATTTAAAAGGCAAGCGCACTTTTATAAGGGTGGACTTTAATGTCCCGTTTGATGACAGTGGCAATATCTCAGATGACAACAGGATTCGTATGGCCTTGCCGACGATACAATTGGCGGTCAAAGGTGGCGCAAGGGTAATCCTTGCCTCCCATCTGGGCAGACCTAAGGGGAAGCCTAATCCCAAGTTCAGCCTTGCCCCTGTGGCAAAACGGCTTGAGGAGCTGCTGGGACAGAAGGTGGCTTTTGCCTCTGATTGCGTTGGCCCGGAGGTAGAGAAAACCGTTAACGGCATGAAAGACGGCGATGTGATACTCCTTGAAAACGTCAGATTTTACGCTGAAGAGGAGAAAAACGACCCTGGTTTCTCAGAAAAACTGTCGAGACTTGCCGATGTATACGTAAATGACGCCTTTGGCACTGCCCACAGGGCGCACGCTACGACAGAGGGTATAACGAAATTCGTAAAGACGGCGGCTGCGGGGCTTCTGATGAAAAAGGAACTCGAATACCTGATTGAATCCATAAACAATCCGGTCAGGCCGTTTGTGGCAATAGTAGGCGGAGCGAAGGTGTCGGGTAAGATCGCCGTACTTGATAACCTGGCCGACAAGGTCAACAAGGTTATCATTGGCGGAGGCATGGCCAATACGTTTTTCATGGCACAGGGCTACGAAATAGGCGATTCGCTGTGTGAGGCTGAAATGCTTGATACGGCCAGGTCTATAATGGAGAAGATGAAGGCCAACAATGTGGACTTCCTGCTGCCGATAGACTGTGTGATAGCGCGGTCCACGGAGCCTGGGGCAGAGACTAAGGTTGTCTCTGTAAAAAATGTACCGGCTGGCTGGAAGATACTTGACGTAGGGCCTGAGTCGTCGAAGCTGTTTGCTTCCGCTGTGGCAGACGCAAAGACCATAGTGTGGAACGGCCCGATGGGGCTGTTTGAGATAGACGCGTTTTCAACGGGCACATACTCTCTGGCGAAGGCCGTGGCGGCCTCAAGCGGGACGAGTATCATAGGGGGCGGGGATTCGGTATTGGCCGTCAAGAGGGCCGGGGTTGCTGATAAGGTCTCGTTTATCTCTACGGGAGGCGGTGCGTCGTTAGAGCTTCTCGAAGGGAAGGTACTGCCCGGGGTTGCGGCGCTCTCAGAGAAAAAGTAAACTATATCATACACATTAAAAAAGGCCTGAGGACAGTGCACTCAGGCCTTTTTTTTGGAGTAACGCTGGCGAGATTTACGGGGTGAAGGGGGGGTTACCCCCCCTTCGTCGTTAATCTTTTAATCCTTTAATTCTTAGTTCAACAGCTCCTTCATAGCCTCTGCCAACTCATCTGGGTCTATGGGTTTATCTAGAAACAAATCAGGTAAGGACAGATACGGTTTTATATTTGCCTCTTTGTCTTTGAATTGTTTCAGCATCTGTTCTCTTTCAAACAGCAATATCTTGCGATACGAGGCAAAGCGCAGGAAGACCTTGTCTATTG